>JAHILC010000252.1 GCA_018897225.1 Actinomycetota bacterium | reverse complement strand
TAAAGGAACTAAAAAGAGAACCTATAGAGATATTGCTATTGCCTTTGATTCGCTTGGCGCTGAATTCAATGCTTTTACAGACAAGGAAAACAGTTGTTTTTATGCGGACTTTATAGATACACATTTTGGACGATGCCTGGAACTTTTATTTGATGTAATAACAAATCCTTCATTTCTGATTGAAAATATTAAGCTTGAAAAGAAAGTCATTCTTGAAGAAATAAAAATGGTGAAGGACAATCCTTCTGATAATATTTTTAATTACTTCTATGACACAATTTTCTCCGGGCATCCTCTAAGCCTGCCAATATTAGGTACAAGAAAATCTCTTAGTAGTTTGAGTTCAAATCAAATAAGCAGTTTTTTTGCCGATAATTTCAATCTGGGAGGGGTTGTCCTTTCTGCGGCAGGAAATATAAAACATAAAGACCTCGTTGTAAAAGTGAAGCAGAATATTTCGAAACTTAAAGAAAAAAAATTTTTTCCAAAAGAACCTGCTACCACCCAGCTGCCCCGGACAATCAATATGAAGAAAACATACAAAGGCAATACAGAAGCAACCCATATATGTTACGGAGGACTCGGATGCAACAGGCGCAGCAATGACAGGTTTGGCTTATCCTTATTTCTTAATATACTTGGAGGCAGCATGAGTAGCAGGCTATTTCAGAAAATAAGGGAAGAAAAAGGGTTGTCTTACACAATTTTTGCTAGCGGCACTCACTATATTGATACTGGTGTAATAGCCATTTATGCAGCTACTTCGCCTAACAATGTATACAAGGTTCTTGACCTTATAAAAAATGAAATTTATGATATAAAATCCAACCGAATTAAAAAGGAGGAACTGGAAATAGCCAAAGAGAATACCAAAGGAAACATTGTCCTTGGCGTAGAAGATATAAGCTCAAGAATGTTCCGGTTGGGTAAAGCGTTGCTTATAGATGGAAAAGTATCCTCAATTGATGAAATATTGAAAAAAATTGACAAGGTAAAACTTGATGATATTAACGATATCGTGCACAAATATTTCCAAACTGATAAAATGAACCTAGTAATTGTAGGAAAAACATCTAATGGGAGGCCAAGATGAAGAAAATAGCCATGTTTGGTATTTGTGGAAAAATGGGAACCTCTATGGTAAAAGAATTGCTTAAAGAAAAAGACATGGAAGTTATTTGCGGTTTTGATAAATTAAATGTTGAAAATGATATAAAAATTTTTAACAGATATGAGGATGTAAGAAATTTAAATCCCGACCTTATCATTGATTTTACTAATGTCGAAGCAGCCTCAGAAACAATTACCTGGGCTTTGAATGAAGGAATCGACATTATTGTTGGCACGACAGGTTTTAAAAAAGATGAACTTGTAAAAATAGAGGAAAGAGCAAATAAATCTAGAAGCAAGGTTTTTATTGTTCCGAATTTTTCAATAGGCGCTGTATTAATGATTAAAATATCACAAATGATTGCAAAATATTTTGATGGCTGCGAGATTATTGAGCTTCATCATGACAAGAAAAAAGATGCACCTTCGGGAACTTCTATATTTACGGCACAGCAAATTTCACAAACCAAAGAATTTAACTCAGTCAGATTAAAAGATGGTGAAACAGAAACAGTGGGTGGCAGCAGGGGAGCTTTTTCTGATGGTATTCATATACACAGTGTCAGGTTGCCAGGTTTTTTGGCACATCAAAATGTAATATTTGGAACTTGCGGCCAGACACTATCAATAAAGCATGACAGCATTGACAGGTCATCTTTTTATCCTGGCCTACTTCTGGCAGTCAGAAAAATAAATAAAATGCCGAATTATAGTTATGGATTAGATAAGATTTTAGATTTATAATTTTTATTAATTATTTTTACAAATTATTAACCTGGTTTTTAAAAATTAGGAGGTGCAAATTGATATTTGGTGAGCTTATTACCGCTATGGTTACACCATTTGATAAAAATTATAATCTTGATCAGGATGCAGCCTTAAAGATGATGGAGCATCTGGTAAAAAATGGAAGTGATGGAATTTTAATTTCAGGAACTACGGGTGAATCACCGACACTTGATGATGAAGAAAAAATAAAGTTGTTTAAACTTGCAGTTAAGAATTTTAAAAATAAGACCAAAATAATAGCAGGGACAGGAACCTATGATACAAAACATTCTGTAGAACTTTCAAAAGAGGCAGAAAAAATTGGTGTTGACGGTTTGCTGCTGGTGACCCCATATTATAATAAACCAAATCAATCAGGGCTATGTAAGCATTTTGAAAAAATAGCTGGTTCAGTAAAGATCCCGGTAATTATATATAATGTGCCTTCCAGGACCTCTTGCAATATCAGCGCAAAAACATGTATTGAGCTATCAAATGTAGAAAATATTACAGGTATAAAAGAAGCAAGCAGTGATTTTAAGCAGATAGCAGAAATAATAAGGGGAACCAGAGAGGACTTTATGGTTTACAGCGGAAATGATGGAGATACGCTGCCGATGCTTTCGCTTGGCGCTTATGGTGTAATAAGCGTAGCATCCCATATTGTGGGTAATGAAATTAAAAGGATGATTTCAAGTTTTAAAAATGGTAATGTTGCAGAAGCTGCAAGACTGCACAACTATTTACTTGATATTTTTTATGGGATATTCATTACTACAAGTCCGATACCTATCAAAGAAGCGCTTAATCTCTCTGGTGTATATGCGGGCCCAACCAGGTTACCGCTTTGCGCCATGGGTGAAGAAGAGCTTGCGGCTTTTAAGAAGATACTGTCAAAATATAATATAATAAAATAAAGAAAATAAATTAGTGGACTAAAATATGGCAAAAAAAAGCAGTTTAAAGGTTATTTTACTTGGCGGGCTAAATGAAGTTGGAAAAAACATAATGGTCCTTGAAAAGGACAACTATATTATAGTCATAGATTGTGGAATTATGTTCCCAGACGACTATATGCCTGGCATAGATTATCTGATCCCGGATTTCTCATACCTTAAGAAAAATTCATCAAGAATAAAAGCGCTGATTTTTTCTCATGGCCATGAAGATCATATCGGAGCATTGCCTTATTTATTCAGGGATATTAAAGATTGCACTGCGCCAATATATGCAACTAAACTAACGCTTGGCCTGATTAAGTCAAAGCTCAATGATAATCAGGCTAGTGAGCAATTCATTTACAATGAAATCAATACAGACGAAAATCTTCGCATTGGTCCATTCAATCTAAAATTTTTCAGGGTAAACCATAGCATACCCGATGGTGTTGGAATGATAATAAAGACTGATGTAGGGACGATTGTTCATACGGGTGATTTTAAATTTGACCAATATCCTATTGATGGAAAATTAACTGAATTTGCAAAAATAGCCGAAGCTGGAAAAGAAGGAGTGCTCGCGCTTTTTTGTGACAGCACAAGCGCTGAGGAAAAGGGATATACCTTACCCGAAAGAGATGTAGGAAAGACCTTGCATGAAAAATTTACACAGGCCGGCAAAAGAATAATAGTTGCAACATTTTCTTCTCATATTCACAGAATTCAGCAGGTCCTTGATGTCGCCAAGCAGCTTGACAAGAAAGTTGCCATTGCAGGAAAAACGATGCTGAAAACTTTTAAAATTGCTTCCGAGCTTGGATATTTAAAGATTCCTGAAGATACAATAATACCAATTACAAAAATAGATGAATTTCCCTTAAAAAAAATTGTATTACTATCAACAGGCAGCCAGGGAGAACCCCTGTCTGCACTCAGGAAAATGTCACTGAATGAACACACGCGAGTACAGATCATGAGAGAAGATATGGTTATAATTTCTGCATCTCCAATACCTGGAAATGAAAATGCAATATCAAATACTATAAACTTATTACTAAAGCAAGGAGCTGATGTTTTCTATGAATCTATTGCAGGAGTCCATGTTTCAGGACATGCTGCGGGTGAAGAAATAAAAATGATGTTAAATCTCGTAAAACCAAAGTATTTTATTCCCATACATGGTGAGTATAAGCACAGGATACAAAACGCAAAACTGGCAGGTGAAGTTGGGATGCCAGTTAGCAGTGTAATAATTGCACAAAATGGCGATGTGCTTAAATTAAATGAAAATTTATGCAGGATTTCAAATAATTTAACACTGCAAAATATATATATTGATGGTTTTGGCTCAGGAAATACTGAAGATATTGTGCTGAAAGACAGGAAAGCTCTGTCCAGGAATGGAATTATTTTTATAACTGCAGCCATAAATTCAAAAAAGTCAGAAATAATTGCAGAACCTGATTTCATTTTGAAAGGAATTATTTATATAGATAGTTTTGGAGAGATGATAAATGAAGCCAAGCAACTTGTAAAGGATTTAATACTTAGATGCTTTAAAAATAACTTAACAAATAGCAGCCTTATAGAAACTAATGTAAGTGATAATATTGAAAAATTTATTTTAAAAAAAATCAGGGTAAAGCCTATAATTATTACTAAAATAATAAATTTTAACGCCAATTAAATTGTCATTTTAAATTATTTATATGCTTGGAAAAAACAATAAAAATAAAAGAAGAAGATCTTATGACATTAAAAATAATGGTGTTATAAGGAAATTTAATACCAGGCAAAGAAAGCAATACGTAAACAGAAGAGTAGAAGTATACGGAATAGTTATTGTCATGATATCTGTACTGTTCTTTTTAAGTTTTTTTAGTTTTGGAAGAACAGGTATAATTACAAACTATGCCAATGATTATCTTTCCTATCTTTTTGGAATAACAAAATATATCATAGCTATCCTCCTATTTATATGGGGTATAAGCTTCTTCTTGAAAAGAATCAAATTTCTTCCTTCAAGGTTTGGATGGGGATTCTTTCTGGTCTATGTTTGCTCTGCTGGACTTTTAAGCCATAATTTTAACTACATCAATATTTTTGATAGCGTGCTTGTTAGGTCAAGAGGTGGAATAATTGGCGCCGGCATTTTTTATGGACTTTTTAAGCTTGTAAGTAAAGCAGGCGCTGTTACTATTCTTGCTGTTATTTTTATTATCGGGATTCTTATTGTAACTAAAATATCTCTGATAGACATCACTAAAAGAATTGCAGCGCTGGTTTCTAAGAAAAAGCCTATAAATTATGAAACTGGTATGAATGTTGAAACAAATATTACTGATAGTAAAAAGCCTGAAATTGCTGCGGCAGGTAAAATGACAGACGGGGAGCTTCCTGAAATAATAAGCTATGATGATAGAAAACCACAAGACAAAAAAGTTTTTGATGCTGAAAAAGTTAGCCAGCCTGGCTACGGTACTTACGAAAGAAGACAAATTGATGGAAAAAAAGACCTGGTTAAACAGTTAAGAATTCCTTTAACAGAAAGCCAGGACATGGACCAGAATTACAAGCTTCCGCCATTGAGTATTTTAAAAAGATCGGATGCATTATCACCAAAATTATATAAGCAAAGCGTAAGCGAAAATGTTAACACTTTAAATCAATTGTTTTATTATTTCAATTTACCTGCAAAGGTTACATCAGTTACAAGAGGCCCATCAATAACTTTATACGAGCTTGCACTTTCCCAGGGTGTAAGAGTCCAAAAATTGCTGAGTCTTGAAGATGATTTTTGTGTGGCTCTTGGCTCTCCCGACTTAAGGTTTTTAACTCCAATCCCAGGAAGGTCTGCAATTGGAATTGAAGTTCCAAATAAAATTAGAAGTATGGTTACTCTTGGGGATATTTTTTCCCCCGATGATAAAACCCTGATGAGCGATCCACTGGCAGTTCCGCTTGGTAAAAACTTTTCAGGTGAAGTAGTTAACATGTCTATAAGCAACATGCCTCATATATTGATAGCTGGAGCTACAAATTCAGGTAAGAGCACATGTCTTAACTCAATTATCGTATCGCTGCTTATGAAGGTAAAACCCAGCGAGGTTAAGTTTATAATGATTGACCCCAAGATGGTCGAGCTTAGCTTGTATAATGGCATACCACACTTACTTGCTCCGGTAATCGTAGATCCCAAAAAAGCTGCAAATTTGCTTTCATGGGTTCTGGACGAAATGAAAACAAGATTCCAGACTCTTCTGGATTACAACTGCAAGTCAATAACAGAATATAATTTTATGGTTTCAAGGGATGCCGGAAAAGAATCTGAACTAAAACCGATGCCCACAATACTTGTGATTATTGATGAGCTTGCTGATTTGATGATGGTAGCTGCTTCAGAAGTCGAGGACAGTATATGCAGGGTTGCGCAGATGGCGAGAGCAGTTGGAATTCATCTTATTATTTCGACTCAGAAACCTGTTGTAAAAATTTTAACTGGACTTATTAAAACAAATATCCCTGCTAGAGTTGCATTCAGGGTTACTGATTATACTGATTCCAGGGTAATACTTGAACATGGTGGCGCTGAAAAATTAATTGGCAGGGGAGACATGCTTTATCTTTCGCCAAGTGCAAACAGGCCCGTGAGGCTACAGGGCGCTTTTGTAACAACAAAAGAGATCAGCCTTGTTACAAATTATATAAAAAATCAGGGAAAGGCTGAATTTAACCCCGAAATTACAGGGAGAATAACAAAAAAAGAAGAAAAGTCTGTTGAAGATGATGATTTGTTTTACGATGCTCTAAGGATTGTTGTAGAATTTGGACATGCTTCAGCATCTTTGCTTCAAAGGAAATTGAGGCTTGGTTATTCCAGAGCTGCAAGGATAGTAGATCAACTTGAAGAGAAGGGCTTGATTGGAAGGTATGACGGCAGTAAGCCAAGAGAAGTTCTTATTTCCAGAGAAGAGCTTAATGAAATGCTGGAGGGAAGAGAAAATTGAAGTTTTCTATTGTAAGTGTAGGTACAGAACTTAATCTCGGCCTTATTTTAAATACAAATTCCAAATACATAACGGAAATGCTTACAGAATTGGGGCTGGAATGCAATTATATGTTTACTGTAAGAGATGATTGTGATGATATAGAAAATGCCTTAAAAGAAGCTATCAACCATAGTGAAGTAATAGTTGTCAGTGGTGGATTGGGACCTACTGATGATGATTTAACCAGGATAGCAGTTGCTAAGGCTCTGAACAAAGACCTGGTCAAAGATGAATCGCTGGACCAAACAAGCTTAAGATTCTTGAAATGGCTTCAAAACAAAAGCATTGAGGAGACCTTAAAAAGACAATCTTTTATTCCTGAAGGCTCCATACCAATAAAACCAAGAATTGGAAGTGCGTCTGGATTTATAATCAAACTAAGGCCTGATTATAGTAAAGAAGCTGCCGGGTGCAGCAAGTGGATTTTTTCAATTCCGGGCGTACCAAAAGAAATGAAGGATATGCTTGATAATGATGTAATTCCTTTCCTGAAAAGCATGGTTGATGGACCTGCGCAGGCAGGCGGGAAAATTGGGCGCGAATTTCTAAAAAAGAAAATATTACTTACCACAGATATCAGTGAGAGTGAAATGGAATTCAAGATTAAAGATGCAAAGCAGCTTGCAAAGGATTTAAAAGTCGAAATTGGAGTAACAGCAAATCCAGGCTTGATAAAAATAATGCTGCTGGCAAGATCATGCGATGAAAAGAAATGTGATTCTAATTTAAAATTTATAGAGAAAAAAATAAGAGAAGTAATTGGCGAAAACATATATGGCGCCGGTAATGATATAATGGCTGATAGTATCAGGGAGGCGATAAATAAAAAGGGCAGTAAAGTAACAATAAGCGCAGCAGAATCTGTTACGGGAGGCTTAATTTCAAGCCTTTTAACTGATACTGGCGGAAGTTCTGAATTTTTTACCGGTTCTATAATCTCATATTCAACTGGCGCAAAGGAAGAAGTATTAAATATAATCGATGATTTAATTGCCCAAAAGGGTGTTGTAAGCCCTGATGTTTGTCTTGAAATGGCTCAAAATGTAAAGCGTCTTTTCCATTCTGATTTTGCAGTTGGCGCAACTGGCATAGCTGGACCCAAGTCTTTCGAAAAAGGTAAAAAGGTTGGTCTCGTTTATTGTTCACTTGTAGGGCCCAATGGCCTTTCTGAGGTTTATGAAAAAAATTTTATTGGTACCAGAACTGAGATAAAGTTCAGAACTGCACAATTTATACTTAACAAGTTAAGGCTTGCAATCAATAATCTATAAAATAATGCTAAAGGAAGAAAGGGACAATCAAAAAAGGCTTTTTATTGCAATTGAACTTCCCCAAAAGTTAAGGCAGTATTTCTATAATATTATTATAACCATGAGCAACAAAAATCACGAAATAAGGGCGATAGTCCCGGACAACATTCATCTGACTTTAAAATTTTTAGGTAATACAAATATCAGCAGGATTTCAAAAATAGCTCGAGCAATAAGTTCGGTATCTGCAAGTTTTCCAAAATTTAGTTTTAATACCGGAGATATAATAGAAGCTTTTCCAGGATTAAAAACTGCAAGAATAATATTTGTTCCAGTTGAAGAGGGAAGTGAAAAAATAATCCAATTTTATGGTAAACTGGAAGATAGTTTAAGTAAGGTTAAGATAAGAAAGGAACCGAGAAAGTTTATCCCGCACCTGACCGTTGCAAGGATTAGAAATATGATAGATTTAAGGGAAGAACTAAATAATATTGACATTGCGCCTCAAAAAAATATTGAGTGTACCCATTTAACACTATTTGAAAGTGTATTGAAGCAAAGCGGTTCCGAATATAAAGTTCTTGAAGAATTCAAATTAAAATGTTAATATGTATATATGCTTAAAAGCATAAATTTAAATAAGATTTAATTTATTACTTTTTATTTTTCCGGAGGATATTAAATGGAGAAAGATGAAAAAGATAGGATAATTGAAAATACTCTGTCTCAAATTGAAAGACAATACGGCAAGGGAGCAATCATGAAACTGGGGCAATACGACCCTTCCCAGGAGATTGGTTTTATTCCAACAGGTTCCATGGAGCTTGATATTGCTCTTGGCATAGGAGGTATACCAAGAGGAAGAGTGACAGAAATTTTTGGTCCCGAAGCATCGGGCAAGACTACTCTTGCACTGCATATAATTGCAAATGCTCAGAAAGAAGGAGGTACAGTTGCTTTTATCGATGCAGAGCATGCGCTGGATACTATATATGCGAGAAATCTTGGTGTTAATACAGAAGAACTACTGCTGTCACAGCCTGATAATGGAGAGCAGGCTCTTGACATTTGCGAAATATTATTAAAAAGCGGTGCGCTTGACGCAATAGTTATTGATTCTGTAGCTGCGCTTGTTCCGAAGGCAGAGCTTGAAGGTGAAATGGAAGATGTCCATGTAGGCCTTCAGGCAAGACTTATGTCAAAAGCTTTGAGAAAAATCACAGGTGTCGTAAATAAAACTAAAACCGCTGTTATTTTTATTAACCAGCTCAGGGAGAAGATTGGTGTAATGTTCGGTAACCCGGAAGTTACCCCGGGTGGAAGGGCTCTTAAATATTATGCGTCTGTAAGGCTGGATATAAGAAAAATTGATAATTTAAAGGAAGGCACTGATGCAGTAGGCAGCAGAACTCGTGTGAGAGTTGTGAAAAATAAAGTAGCGCCTCCTTTTAAAAGCGCCGAATTTGACATCATGTATGGAAAGGGTATTTCGAAAGAAGGCAGTATACTAGATGTTGCAACAGATCAGGGTATCCTGATTAAAAGCGGTTCCTGGTATTCTTACAATAATGACCGTATTGGACAGGGCAGGGAAAATGCAAAAGTTTTTCTAATGCAGAATCCCGATATTATGGCCAAAATTGAACGAGAAATAAAGAAGCAGCTGGACTTTGATAAGAATAAGTCTGCAAATGTTGCCAGGGAGGAAAAGCCTCAAGTTGACAGGGTTGTTTTAACCAAGGAAATCAGCAAGATCAGCAATAAAAAAACAAGCAATAAAAAGCAAAATATCAGCGAAAATCTTTCTGAATTTGATTTATAATAACAGCCTTCAGTGAGTTAAAAATAAAGCATTTTAAAGGCAGGTTTAAGCTAAATTTTTTATAAAATCCATATTGACTTCCTGTTCCTAAGTGTTATACTTACTTCGCTCAATAGGAATATTGGGAAAGTTTATTTTAAAACTGTGTTCGGGGCACAATAGTTTTTCTTCTTTTTTCTATTTTCTTTGTTGACAAAAGAAATTTTAAATGGTATTGTGCTGCGAGCGTGTTTTGAAGTTGTTCTTTGAGAACTAAATAGTGTGGGTCTTCAATAATTTAAAAGTAAGTACATATAAGTAAGTACAGGACAACACTTATTAAGGCAACTTAATAAGTTTCAAGTTTTTATGGAGAGTTTGATCCTGGCTCAGGACTAACGCTGACGGTGTGCATAATACATGCAAGTCGAACGTGCAATGAAAAAGTAGCAATACTTTTTCAAAGCAAGTGGCGAACGGGTGCGTAACGCGTGGGTAATCTGCCTTGAAGATTGGGACAACTCCTCGAAAGAGGGGCTAATACCAAATATTTTATATGAACCGCATGATTTATATAGCAAAGGTAGCCGCAAGGCTTCCACTTTAAGATGAGCCCGCGTCCTATTAGCTAGTTGGTAAGGTAATGGCTTACCAAGGCTATAATGGGTAGCCGGTCTGAGAGGATGGTCGGCCACACTGGGACTGAGATACGGCCCAGACTCCTACGGGAGGCAGCAGTAGGGAATATTGCGCAATGGGCGAAAGCCTGACGCAGCGACACCGTGTGAAGGATGAAGATTTTCGGATCGTAAACTTCTGTCAATTGGGGACGAAGGTAGTAGGGTTAATAGCTCTTACTATTGACGGTACCTAATAAGGAAGTCTCGGCTTACTCCGTGCCAGCAGCCGCGGTAAGACGGGGGAGGCAAGCGTTGTCCGGAATTATTGGGCGTAAAGAGCGCGTAGGTGGTTTGTAAAGTCATTTGTGAAAACTTTAGGCTTAACTTAAAGATTGCAAGTGATACTGACAAACTTGAGTACAGTAGAGGAAAGTGGAATTCCTGGTGTAGCGGTGAAATGCGCAGATATCAGGAAGAACACCGGTAGCGAAGGCGGCTTTCT
>JAHILC010000024.1 GCA_018897225.1 Actinomycetota bacterium | reverse complement strand
ATTTTCTTTTTATAATTTCTTCTTTCATCATTCATCGCCCTTGTCAATCGTCATAATTTTATATAACATACAACAATATATCTGAAGTATCAATTCTCTCCAATACTATTTTATCATATAGGTAAGTATTATATATATACTACACAGTAAGGAAATGTCTCGAAGTATTGTAGATTTTAAATTATACTAAAGATATTCCTACCAGTACTGGCCGGGAGAATAGTGGCGAATGTATGGATTGGCTCCCAGAACAGTGTGATAGCAAGAACTTTTAAGTTAAAAGTGATGATGATAGATTAAATTAAATATTGACTCAATAAAATTTTATCATAACGCCTAATATAAAATATTACTGTTCATTAGCATTTTATCCATTAAAACTATCATTTTAAATTCTTTTCCAAAAATTTATTTTCTTTTTCTTTGCTCCAATAATTTACCATTTTTAAATCCATCTGTTTTATATGTGGATATAAAATAGCTTTACCTTGAATCTGATTATTTTTTATCATATTTAAAACCTTAATCGAATTATCAATGCTTCCTACTGCTGCAACATAATTTCCTGCATCTATATCATTATTATTAATAGCCTCTAAAGTTTCGATATAATCTGCCGGATCGCCACCAGAAGAACCAGCAACTTTTATTTCTTCATAATGAACTTTCATATTATCAATTTTTAATAACGAATCTCCTTTTTTTAAGCCTCCAAATAAATTTATAACCCCACCAAAACCAAGCCATTTAAAAGCTTCCTGTTGAACTTGCTTAATTCCTACTGCTAATATTATGTCATCCGCCATTTTGCCATTTGAAACATTAGTTAATAAATCATAAATCTTATCTGGAGTTACCGTTATTAGTTTTATTCCCTTTTTCCCTGCCTTTGGTTTTAATACTTTATCAACCCAGCTTAATCTTTCTTCTAACAAATCATTTACTATTAAAATTTTAGGCCTAAATCTCATTGCTAACTCGATATGTATTAATCCCATAGCACCAGCGCCAACAACAATACAAACCCCATCTTCTTTTATTCCCAATTTTGCATATCTGGGAGATTGCAGGTAATCCTTATAAAAATGAATATGACGAGTTTGAGCTGATATAACACAAGAAATAGGTTCAGCCATTGATACTTCAAAATAAGCCAAATTATCATCCGGTAAAGGGACAAGACAACCACCTTCTATAACCTCTTCCTGAATCAACATGTATTCCGCCAATAGGCCAGATAAGGTATATCCAACTGCTGTTTTTTCCATACCTTTACCATTATTATTATATCTTTCAAGATGATTTATTGGCCTATGAGCAACTGCTGGCTGAATTCCATAACGTTTACCTGTAAAATACTTGCCTTCAAGTTCTCTTCCAACTTTTACTATTGTTAGAGAACTTTCATCTCCCAAGATAGTAGGCCATTTTGCTGGATCCCATCCATTAAAATATTTGTGCTCAGCACCTTGTTCAATTATTTTTAATATTGATGTACAAACACCAGCAGCATCTACACGAGCTAATAACTGTTTTGGACTTACTGTTGGGACTGGTACTTCCTTTACTGAAATATTTTCAAATCCAATTCCAGATAATACTGTTGCCTTCATTTTTTTTGGGATTTTATAATCTTGAAAATCATTTATATATTTTTCTAGCTTACTCATATATATTTCTTTATATTTTATATAATATTTTAATTTTTTCTGAATATTTTTTACATTTTTCAAATATGTCTTTGTGCTTACTCTTATCGAATCCACAAACATTTACCAGTACATACTCTATGCTGTTTTTAAAATATTTTGCAACAAATTCAATATCCCTATCAAACATAGTACCTGATTCATCAGTAGCTCTAAAATAAAAACCGCAAACCAATGCATAAATAATTTTATCTATATTAATATTGTGCGTTAATCCTTTTTTTATAGCTCCAACCAATCTATCCTCTGGCCCTAATTTTCTCAATAAATCTTTCCCAACTCTATAAATTGTATCTCCTAAGGCCTTATTCAAAAATCGCTTTAATAAATCATCAATATGGTCTTCCAAATCTTTACTTGTAAACTCACTAGGATATTCTTTCATTAATATCTCTGATGCTTGCATCATTGTTTCTTTGGTTTGATTGTATAATTCTCTTATAGCTAATGCCTCATATAAATAGACAAATTTTTTATCATACAAATACCCCATATATGAAATCGTAGCATGGCCAAGATTGTGAATAAATAACTTTCTGTCAACCCATGCCTTCATGTTATCTTTTGGAGAAAGACCTTTAACATTGGGTATTGGATTTTTAAAAGCTTTTTTATCTAAGATTAGATTATTATATGATTCAGCAAAAATCTGTAATATATCTTCATCAATATCCTTTTTTGACATTATTGGAACCATTTTACCAATACTAGTTTCCACAAGCCCAACTAATTTCTTTAATGGATAATCATTCTCAACAATTTTAACAATTTCTTTTTCAAAATATTCCGCTGCATCTCTCATGTTTTCAGCTATAATTATATCAAGAGGAAGATTTCTGTCCTTGCTAAATCTTTTTATTAATCCTCCTGCTATTAAAGGAATAATATAAGGCAAAGCATTATTGCCAACAGCAGATGCAACCATGTCAGAAGTACTTACTTCTTCTATTACTTTTTCCTTATCTGATGCTAGGATTCCTCGTACATTAGTAACTTTTATTATCTCTTCCTTATCGCCTTTTATAACAACATTATAAAATCCTCTTTTATTTAATGCTTCAATTATTGGCTCTAAAATATCTACGAAGACTACTTCATAACCAGATAGACTAAACAATTGTCCAATAAATGATCGTCCGATTTTGCCGGCCCCAAATAAAATTAGCTTTTTCATTTTTTAAAAATTATCCTTATTTCATATTTTTCTTTACAAAATAGAATTTATTAAAATTATATAATATTATATTTAATAATATAATCATGACTCCGCTATAGTGATATAGTAATAAGAATTACCGAAGTTATATACGTTTTCTTAGAAGAAAAAGGGCTTTAAGTAAATCATAACCCTGATATTATTTTTAATATTTTTCCTTTATAACTCTAACAAGTTTTTCTGCATCAGGTAGAAAAAGCTTTTCCAGATTTTGGGCAGATGGTGGAATGCCATTGGGAGCTCCCAGCCTTTGGATAGGTCCGTCCAGCCAGTCAAATGCAACTTCCTGTATCTGGGTGATTATTTCTGACATAAAACCACTCTGGGCAACTTCTTGGGCAGTTACTACCACTTGGTTAGTCTTTTTTACAGAATCTGCAATGGTATCAATATCTAATGGTACCAGAGTTCTTATATCTATTACCTCTGCTGATATTCCATCTTCTTCTAGTATTTTAGCTGCATTCAGAGACTGTTCCACCATATATGACCAGCAGACAATAGTGATATCGGTTCCCTCCCTTACTACACTGGCTTTTCCAAGCGGAATCATGTATTCTTCTTCAGGAACTACTCCCAGGCTATTATAGATAAGCTGATGCTCAAAAAATATAACAGGATTATCATCTCTTATGGCTGATTTCAAGAGTCCCTTAAAGTCATAGGGAGAAGCAGGAGCCACCACTTTAAGGCCAGGTATATGGGTAACTAGAGCCTCCAGGGATTGAGAGTGCTGCCCGGCATAACCCTTCCCCCCTCCAATGGTAGTCCTTAAGACCATGGGAACACTTATTTGACCTCCGGACATATAGCTCCACTTGGCTGCCTGGTTCCCGATCTGATCCAATGCTTGCATTATAAAGTCATTGTACATGATCTCTACAATGGGTTTTAGTCCTGTCATAGCCATTCCAACTGCTGCCCCTACCATGCCTGCTTCAGAAATAGATATGTTGAAGACACGGTCCCTGCCAAAAGTCTTAAGCAGGTCATTAGTTACTCCAAAAGCTCCCCCGTAATCAGCAATATCTTCTCCAAAAGTAACCACCCTGCTATCTCTGGCCATCTCCTCTATTATGGCTTCTCTTATGGCAAAACGGGCATTTATCTGGCCGTTGTCATCTCTTTTATATTTGGGGATAGGTGATAGTGGTTTGGAATTAGAAAACTCTTTTGGTACTCCATCTTCAGTTTTCAAAGAAAACAGGTGGGTTAGCATACTGCTGTCCTCAGGAAAATCTACATCTGCGGCATACCTTGCCATAGCTGCATTTCTGTCATAAACTTTTTTATTTAAAGCTTTTATATCTTCAGGAGTGATCTTTCCACCCTGGTCTTTGGGGAATTTTGCTTCTTTTAGCTTCTCTTCAAAAGTTGCTATGGCATCTCTATCTCTCCACTGGGCTAGTTCATCACGGTCCCGGTAGGTCAAAGGATCTGACAGACTGTGTCCTTTATAACGGTAAGTCATAAACTCTATTAGCACAGGTCCTTTTCCTTTTTTGATTATCTCTTTGGCCCTTTTTACAGCATCCCTTGAAGCAAGTACATCCATACCGTCTACTACTTCTGCATGCATCAAGTCATTATCAAACCCAGCAGCCCTGGCTGCCAGAAAATCAACACCTGTGATCTCACCTGCTGATTGGCCAGACATAGCATACTGGTTATTTACTATACCAAAGATTATGGGTACTCCAAATTTTCTACTCATAAGCCCATTTTTAAACTGTGCCATAGCGGCAATGTTTAACGACTCAAGCACCACTCCATTGCTGAACGCCCCATCCCCGGCAAGACACAGTACTAGGCTGTCCTGTTTTTTATATCTAACGGACATAGCTGCCCCTACTGCTATAGGCACATGGCCTCCTACTATGGCATTGGCACCAAGATGCCCCAGCTCAAAGTCAGCAATATGCATACCTCCGCCTACTCCTCTACAGTAACCGTGGGCTTTACCAAAAAGCTCTGCGATCATACGGTAGGTATGCAGCATAAGAGCTTTTTCTTCCAGTACTTCTCTTGAGTCACTACTATGGTAATTTTCACCTATAGCTTCTATGTATTCTTCCCTAGACTCCAGAAACTTTAACAGGTTGTCATCATCCATGGACTTTATCATATTATAACCTTTCGCTATAGCATCACCGTGTCCCCGGTGGGAGCTGGTAATATAGTCATTTATGCCAATAGCAGAAATAGGGCCTGCAGCAGTGGCTTCCTGTCCAATAGAGAGATGGGTAGGTCCTGTATATGAAAATTTTTGTAGAGGTTTATATAGACCTGCTTTTATCTGGACCAGCATATCTTCCAGTTCTCTTATCATATACATTTGTTCCAGAAGTTCTAAGGCTTCTTCCCGGGTAAGGTTAGACTCTTTTATCTCATCATCAATACTTTTTTGGTAACTGCACACTGGAATGGGCTTTAATTTTAAATTGTCCCGTTTGCATTCGAAAACTGATCTGATTTCTTTAACCATAGATTCTCCTAAATATTATTAATACTACCAGCCTCTTTATTGAAACTTAAAGAATATAAAGACAGAAATTATAAACATTCAAATAGTAATCTAAAAAAATAGAAATCAAGCTTGATCGTCATAGAGAAATAAATTTAGACTACCTTAACATACACCCTATATTATTGCACTCTTTTGCTCATCTTTATTTTCTACATCATTTGCTTTAATCGGAAAAGGAATAACTTCGGGATTCTTTTTCTCTACTTTCCATAAATTTAATTTAGTCTGCATATTTAGCCAACTCTCTGGAGACGTCTTAGTAGCCTTTCCTATTCTTATTGCCATTTCAGGGCTTAAAGAAGAGTGTCCGTTTAAAAACTCCGATAAGGCTTTTCTGGACACCCCAAGGCCTGCAGCTGCTTGAGTAACTGTAAGCCCTAAAGGAATTAACACTTCCTCTTTAAAAAGATTCCCCGGATGAACTGGTTTTCTTTTAGTTAACATTTTTACCTCCTAGTGATAGTCACAATAATCAACAATATAAGCATCACCTTGTTTAAAATAAAAAGTGACTCTCCAATTCCCGCTTACGACTATTAACGGGAAAGCCCTTGCCTTTAGGCATGGGATGAGAGTGTCTATTTTCTCAGCAATTCTGCATCTTATTTTTTTGCACTCCAAAACTAATCTTAATTATACACTAAAACACTTATTGTAGTAAAAAAGCAAATTCGCATTCAAATAATCGTTGACTTTTTACTTAAAATATGATATGTAATATACATATCATATTAGATAGGAGTAGTTATGAACCGAAAATACATGGATGCTGATCTTAAGCAGGCATGCTCACATCTTGCTAACCTTATCTCTAAAGGGAGCTATCTGCGGGGTAATCCTGTAAGCATGAATAGAGTCT
>JAHILC010000251.1 GCA_018897225.1 Actinomycetota bacterium | reverse complement strand
CGGCATGTTGCATAAGTATCTTTTATTATACCCTCAATTATCCTTAAGCTGCTGTGAAAAGTAGCAGTTTCGCCGATTGCAAGCTTTGCAATCTTCCAGTGCAGTTCTCCCTGGTCAAGGACAAAGAGATTTGACATAACCAGATCAACAAGCACATTAGTAGCTTCAATGTTACCATTGTTGCTAACATTTACTGTAACATCAACAACATCGCCTGAATAAAGTCCGCCGCCGCTCCTCCCCGCAATTTGCAGATTAGATTTTGTAAATGATGGATAAAGCTTAAGAACACTTAATGGAGCCTCTTTTTGCACGTTTTCCTGGCCATATTTTATTTTAAGAACTGGCAATATATTGGAATTATTCTCTGCATTTGGATCTATTTTTGTATATAAGTAAAAGTATTTCATGCCTCCGGCATCCATTTTGGTAAGATTCAATACTGCTTCATTTCCTGTAATTTTAAAATCAGGGTTTTTATCAGTATCCAGGATAAGGTTATCAAGTCCGCTGACTTTAACCTCCATATCCCGGGCATTCATGTTCCCATTATTATAAATATCAACCCTGTAGGTTATTTCACCCCCATAGGACACAATATTTTTATCATCGCCGCTACTGCCTTCTATCAACAAAGCAGACTTGCTAAAATCAGGGGCACTTTTAACCACAAGCGCAGCTGTTGAAGAAATATTTTTACTAAAATTGTCTTTTTTACCAATAAGTGGAGCTTCCTTATAATAATAAAGCTTCACTCCGGGAGAGCTGATCTTTGTGCCATTATCCAGTGGCAGGGCTATCTTGAAAGCTGCAATTACTTTTCCTTCCTTGCCAGCTTCCAGGTTGCCTGCGCTAATGATGATTGAGCCAGATTTTATCTCAGACGTATAACCTTCAAGAGATTTTGTAACCACCGCACAGTTTTGTGGCACACTGATCCCGATCTTTAAATCCTTTGCAGCTGCCAGACCGGTGTTTTTATAAAAAACCTCAAATTGTATAATTTCTCCAGGATTTACCTCTTTTTGCAGGGGTGAATTTATATAGTTAAATTTGCTGTCTTCAAAGTTGGGAGCATCATATTTTTTTTGTTCTTCAATAATTTTCTGACTCTCTTCATATAATTTCTTATATTCAAAATAAGTTCTGACACCAAGGAAAGCAACGGCAAGAAGCAGGACGGCTCCAAAAACAATTAAAATTATAGAAACTGTCTTTTTGGTTTTATTTTTAGAAGTTCCCAATTTTATAAATCCTCAATCAGGTCAAATACTTTTTATCTAAAAATTAAAAAAGATTATAAAAATTTAAGATATTGTAATTAATATGAATGATTTAAGCAAGAAGAAAAAATGCGCCTAAATCAGTTGCTGATTTCAATTCCTTTAAACAATACTGCAAGGTTCCTGCTGTCACTGCCAAGCCCAAGCTCCAGCGGGGTAAAACTGTAACTGTATCGAAATTCAATTACGTTTAACCCTTGCTTAAATAATCCTGGCTTTAAGCTTGCGGTATACTCTTTGAAGTTGTCCTTGTCATCAAGCGCCAATGTATAAGCCTGCTCACCATTTATATAAATACTTAGTTCCTGTATGAGTTCCGGATGAGGCAGCGGACGTGCAGTGATATTTATCGTACTTTCCCTGGCAATATCAAAAGAACTGTTACTGGCATCAATAAAAAGTATCGACCTGCCATCCAGTCCCCAAGTACCTGTTACCTTCTCTACTTCCCCCCAGCCACTTATGAGAAACGAGCTGCTTTTTTCTACCGCAAAATCCATGTTTATTTTTCCTCCGCTGTCAGGCTTAAGTGTGTTTTCAGAAGTTGATGGTATAAAATCAGTCACCGCAATTCTTTCTTTGAAAGAAATTGCCGGGAATAAGTAAAGCCTTGAAACATTGTCTCTTCCTGTCAGAACAAGATTGGATTGCCTGCTGTCAAAAATTTTTCTAAATATCGGGTCAACATGGTCGCTGTTGACAAGTGAGGATGACCCTATTACCCAAATATTTTTATCATAGTTTTTATTTAGAACTTCTATGAATTTAAAAATATCCCTGATCACAATCACTCCGTAAGTATCGTCGCGGATCTCATCACCAGCCTGATGGTAAGGCTGCCATGAAACCAGGTTTCCGGTCCAAAGCCAGTAATCTACTTTTTTTGTATAGGGATAAGTATTGTAAATATCAGTCGTGATAACAATGTCATCTTTTCCGGCGTGTTCCGCAACATATCTCCCTGTAGCGCCTGCATCCCAGTGATAAGTCATCGTAGTTGAGATGGAATAAAGTGTGTTGAGATTATCACTGTGCCCTGTATTGGGGATTGCATTTGCTTCCCTTATATCAATACCGCTTAGCGTAAAGAAGGCAGTAGCAACAAAAACGACTGTTAAAACCACATTAAAGTAAATTTGTATTTTTGGTCTTACTGTATGGCTTCCTGTACTTGTTATATTTTCCGGTGTTTTGGTTGCCCGATCATCATAATGCCTGCAATTACGCCTGCCGTTGCCAGGCTTGCTTACAGCGATAAAAATCCATTTTGTTATTACAATTGCGCACAGGTATAAAACATAAGAAAAAATTAAAACAAAAATTGGCATCAGAAAGTAAATGTACCTCTGCTGGTTATACATTTGCCCGAAGGATATGATAGTTATAGCGATCGTAAATATTAAATAAAGCATGAAGATATTGAAAGGAAATCTTGCCCTGCCGGCTTTCATTTCTATCTCACTTAGAAATAATTCACTACAATTAAAAGATTTTCGCACAGATAAAAAGATGGAAAATGCAATAAAAATGCCCGCACCGATTAAAAATATCACAAACATCCTGGGAAACATTATGTTAAGAATCTTAAAATAATAAGGATCGGGAAGCCGGAAGTATGCATCAACAAGAGACCGAAGGCTGTTACCCGAAGAATAGAAGCTTCTTCCCACCTTCCAGAAAAAAACCTGGTTTATTATCTGCAGCACATCAAATATTACTATAATGACAAATGGCGCCAGTATTTTTCTTTTGAAAAAATTTCTGCCATATAAAAATAACAAGACTAAAAATGCTAACAGTAATGTAAAACCGATTCCATGTATCAATGGCGTAACTATAAAAAAGATGATAGTCAGGATTCTAAATGGTTTTTGTTCTTTGACAAACCCCCTGTAAAAAAATAAAAGTGAAAGCAAAAAGAAAAACTGAAGCGCTGCAAAATATCTTGCCTCCCTGGAAAATTGAATATACCAGGTTGAAAAAGTAATTAAAAATGCCGCAAGAAACCCTACAAATTTATTAGCAATTTCTTTTCCTGCAAAATATGCAAGCAGCACAGTCGACACGCCAAACGCAACACTTGTTATCCTGAAAGCAAATTCAGTCGACCCAAAAATAAGTACTGGAATTACATTAAGATAATAACCAAATATACCGTGAAATAATACAAAACCTGAAGGCAGTTTTGGATAACCATACTGCAATATGCTTAAGGTACCTATGACTGTATGGCCATCATCACCCCAGAATGATAAATACCCAAGATTTCTTATTCTTAAGAAAACGCCAAGACCAACTAAGATAATTAAAAAAATAAAAGTCAGGATGTTTTTCCAGTCTTTGAAATAACCGGCTAAAAAGTTACTTTTGTTGCTTAACATTTGCTTACATTTGTCTTGAGACAATTGCTATTTATGCTTTTATATTATAAATTAATATTTTATATTAAGGAAATAATATTTTTAGATAACAAAATTACTAGTTCTTATGAATATTCTTGTCACAGGTGGAGCAGGTTTTATCGGCTCAAATTTATGTGAAAAACTGGCTGGTGCAGGCGAAAAAATCATCTGCATAGACAACTTCAACGACTATTATAATCCAAAAATCAAGGAAGAAAACTTAAGAAACCTTGAAGGCAGCGCAAACTTTATCCTTTATAGGATGGATATTCTTGACAGGGAGAGGCTGGAAGAAGTTTTTACAAAACACCGTTTTGATATGGTAATACACCTCGCAGCAAGAGCCGGGGTAAGGCCTTCAATTTTTAATGCTTCCCTTTATGAAGCAGTAAATGTGCAGGGCACAATAAACATTCTTGAATGCTGCAGAAAATACGGAATTGGGAAACTGATATTTGCTTCCTCTTCGTCTGTTTATGGCGGGAATAAAAAAATACCATTTTCCG
>JAHILC010000002.1 GCA_018897225.1 Actinomycetota bacterium | reverse complement strand
TTGGAGTATTTGAAAAATAATAATATCAAAATTGCGGAGGATGTTGAAGCAAGCAGTAAAAAGTCAGAAAACGAAGACAGGCTGCCATGCGGTTGCCCGGGCTCGGCAGTGATGGACCTCAGGGGGGAAGAGCCTTGTGAAGCTGTTAAGCCAGGAGTGCGTGTTTCAGACTCAATATCAGGGCCTGCATTAAAAGACAACTCAAAGGCAGCCCAGATTGCGGAACTGTTAAGTCAGCTTACGGCAAAGGAATCAAAACTGAGGCAGTGGCCCGTCCAGATAATGCTGGTACCGTCAACTGCGCCATATCTCAAAAATGCAGACCTACTTATAGCTGCTGACTGTGTTCCGTTTGCATATGCAGGATTTCATGAAGATTTTCTTGAAAACAAGGCGCTGCTTATAGGATGCCCGAAGCTTGATGATAGCGAATTTTATATGAAAAAGTTTACCGAAATATTCAGGCTAAATGATATAAAGTCAGTAACAGTGGTTCATATGGAAGTGCCCTGCTGTTTCGGGATTCTGAGCATTGTAAAGCAGGCGGTAAAAGACTCTGGAAAAGATATACCAGTCAAGGCAGTAAATATCGGTATCAGGGGAAATATAATTTTGTGAAAATTAATTTTTTGCATGGCTTTCTTGTACAGCCTTATTATCGATTGCACCTGGAATTGTTCAGAATATGTCATCCTGTTAAAAAGTGTGATAAAATTTAACTTAGGAGTTGATGGGGATGCCGCTGATATCAAGTTTTTATGGAATATTAATTTATATGTTTAAAGAGCTTAAAGGTCCACACAATAAGCCGCATATTCATGCAGTTTTTGCAGGAGAAAAGCTTACTATAGCATTTGACGGTGAGATTTTTGCAGGTAATTTACCAAGAAAGCAACAAAAGCTTGTTGAGGCTTGGGTTGCTCTTCACGAAGACGAATTGAATGCTTCATGGATTGCTTTAAATGAAAATGGAGAAGTTATAAAGATTAAAGGATTGGAGTAAGAAAAATGATTAGCCATTCACCTGTTTATGTTGAACCTCTTGATGACTACAAACTGTTATTACGATTTGACAATAAAGAAGAAAGAATATTTGATGTAAAGCCATATTTGGAGGATAAATATTTTTCATCATTAAAAAGCAAAGCAATTTTTAAAACTGTAAAAACTAATCAATTGACTATTGAATGGATTGGCAACATTGATATATGCCCGGATGAGCTTTATTATAATAGTGTATTAGTCGGGCAATGAAATTTTACTACAATCATAACATCGCCAGTCATCAGATGCATCAGCTACCGCAAGTACTTTAGGTGTATACTTGTCTCTTTTAAATTCATATATCCCAAGATAACCAAGAATCTTCTTCTTTTATAGCAATGACTTTTTCTGCTATATTATATGTACTGAATAGTTACAAATCTTTAAAAATAAACTTGGGATAAAAGAGATAAAAGGGAAAGTTAAAGTATGGTCTCCTCTTATTTATATTCAATTATTACTGTTTAAGGGAGTTCTAAATTTATTTGCTAGTAAAACTTCCTGCAAATTAAACCTGTAACCATTTATATAAATCCTAAAAATATTAAGACTACATAATATAATGAAGTCTTAATAAAATAAATTGAATCAACACCAATTAAGGCTTTACTATGACAAATGTCTGGGGAATAGTTTTTTTGGAGTTATTTAAACCTCATTTTTAAAATTTCTCGAAATTCCATATAAAAGATCGCCAATTCTTTCAAGATGCAGAATAATGTCAGTAAAAGTTACACCCGAAAGAGGCATGCATTCATTTTTCCTGAGCCTTATTAAATGATTTGTCCTGGTTTCTTTTACAATTGCGTCAACCTCTGCCTCAATCTTTTCACATTCTTCAAGTTTTTTATTATCTGCATTCTCCATTCCATTAATAAGAGTGTCGAACAGAAGTTCTACTCTTTCATAAGTTTTTTCTAGCTCAAGCGATGCTGGTTTTGTAAATAACATCCGGTTTTCTTCCTTAACATCTATCAGATATAATATACTCTCGGCATGATCTGCAGCCCTCTCCAAATCATAAGCAATGTGAAGCAAATTTGTTAATTTTATAGATAGGGCATTTGTAAGATATGCTTGTGATGTTTTTGTCAGATAGCGGACGGTATCTTCTGTTATACTGTCAATTGCAGCTTCCCTATCAAGTAATTTCTTCTCAATATTGGCATCATTTTCATGCAATCGTTCATGAGAAAGTTGAAACATTTCATGAGCTAATTTCGAAACCCTTATTACTTCCTTTTCAACCTGCCCAAGTGCAATTACCGGAGTTTTGATAAGTCTGATATCGAGATAAAGAGCATTTTTATTTACTACAACATCCTGGCCGGGGAATATCTTTATTATGAATTTTTCATACCAGCCGATAAACGGGAATAAAATTATTGTAGTTACGATATTAAAAGTTGTATGAATGTTTGCAATCTGATGTGGAACACTACTGCCCGTAATACTTTCAATAAATGGCATGATTTTAAAGCCATAAATCAAGATTAAAAATACAATAGTTCCAAAAATATTAAACATAAGGTGTGCAAGGGCAGTTCTTTTGGCTGTGATTGTAGTGCCTATGCTTGCAATCAAGGCTGTTGCACAGGTTCCGATGTTATCACCCATTAATATTGGGACTGCTGAAGCAAGGGGGATTAATCCCTGAGAAGCAAGTGCAATCAGCAGACCGATTGTAGCAGAACTTGACTGCAGGATTGCTGTTATTATTACACCAACAAGTATTCCTGCAAAAGGATTCTTGCTGAAATACAATAAGAAATATTTGAATGTTTCACTATTCTTGAGGGGCTCAAGAGAGTTTTTCATTACAATCATTCCCAGGAATATAAGCCCTAACCCAAGTATTGCCATGCCTGTATTTTTTATCCTTTTTTTTCTTCCAAAAAAATACATCAGGGTACCAATTATTATTATTGGGTAGGCAATAGATTCAACCTTAAATGACACTATCTGAGCAGTGACTGTTGTCCCTATGTTTGCACCCATAATAATCCCGATAGCCTGTCGGAGCGTTACAAGTCCTGCATTTACAAAACCTACCGTCATAACGGTTGTGGCACTACTGCTCTGTATGATTGATGTGATGGTAAGACCCATTAAAACTGCAGCCCATGATCTTTTAGCAAGGAAATTGATGATTTTTTTAAGTGTGTTGGAGGTAAGTCTCTGCAAGCTCTCGCTCAGCCTGCCAATTCCAAAGATAAACAAAGCAAGTCCTCCAAGGACTTCTACCACAAGTTTAAAAGTTGCAGATATGGTCATAAGATTTATGACTTAAAATCAGTTTATTGTTAACTTAAATTAATCTAAATTATCCTGATATTATAGCTATTATTATAATATTATTATTTGTTATTTTTTATTAATAATTGTTATGGACGAAAACTATTATAATGGTTTTAATTATTCTATAAACAAATCTATCAAGTTATTTTTGGTACTATGCGTGTTATTAGTATTATATATCCTGACAGGATAAAAAAAAATAGAAAAATAAAATTTTTTTAAAGTTATAATTCTAAATTGAAGGGACTGAAATATGAAATGTCTTTACCCATAAAATTGTATGTTAAATAATTGTAATTACAATTAAATTTTTATTCTAGATATAACTAATCAGCAATTCTTCATTGATTGAAAATTTTAAAATATATGGTAATATACACTCTGCGCATAAGATAGCTTTTTGATGATGGCTGTTTTTCGTATCTTTGTTGTGAATTTACTATGTTTTTAATATCGGGGTGTAGCGCAGCTTGGTTAGCGCGCCTGCTTTGGGAGCAGGAGGCCGGTGGTTCAAATCCACTCACCCCGACCATAAGATTAACAAGAATATAAAATTATTAGTTCCACAAGCGGGAATAGCTCAGTTGGCTAGAGCATCAGCCTTCCAAGTTGAGGGTCGCGGGTTCGAATCCCGTTTCCCGCTCCATTTTTTTATTATAATATTTAAAAATTTATTACCTTGACTATTAAAATCTTGTTTTATGAGGCATTTCTTCTTGACTAATATTTCAATTTTAATTAAAGTATTGATAAACTTTAACAAAAATGTAGAAAAATATTGACTTTTAATTAAATAATGTCTATATTATAAATATGAAGTTATCTGATTATGCAAAATTAAAAGGTGTTTGTTATAAAACAGCGTGGAGACATTGGAAGTTGG
>JAHILC010000250.1 GCA_018897225.1 Actinomycetota bacterium | reverse complement strand
TATTTTTGTGTTAGAATATAAATAATATCTTCTTCGGTATTATCAATATTATCTTTTTTAAAACCTATTACAGGTTTTTTCAGTCTTTTTGCAAGAGAGACGCCTTTAGTTTTTGTTATAATATCAGTTAAAAGAGCATTTAAAAATTCACCTTCTTGATTGAGTTTGCTGTTAAACTCTCTTCTTACAAAAAGCCATTTTTTCTTTGCACAGATCTCTTCGAATTTTCTTAATAAAACTGTCTTACCTGTCCCACGAATTCCTGAAAGAACCAGGTTTTGAGGTAAAGACAGGGCGGACTCTAGGGAGTTTTCAAACCAGAGAGTTTCTTTTTCCCTACCTGCTAGATAGGGTGGTATTATTCCATTACCTGGACGAAAAGGATTATCCATTTTATCTTGTGTATGATTGTATAGTTAATTTTACTACACTATACTATAGTTGCAATTCTTATATACAAACATTGCTTTTGCCTGCCTCAGGGACCGATAGCCTCCTGAGTTTACACGATTCAACAGGTCAAATGACCCATGCAGGGCTTAAAAGCCTAAACGTTAGGCTATAATTAAATTATCATTTTTGTCTATGATCGTCAATAGTTTCATTGAAGCTTTATGATACTTTAAATTTTATTCCTGTCAATTACTTTTAGTAACTCTAAATATTTCGGGTGATATTTTAGCAATTTCAGGATATATTTGAGGTGGTTCGAGTTCTATTTGGTTAGCCAATAACTGCTTCAAATACAACGCTATAACTCTGACATTTAAAACTCACAAACATCAAAAGCTTTTTAGAAGATAAATCAGCAATTAATCATCTTAAATAAATTTCCTAAATAATACCACTGTATAAACCTATTCCGGTATAACACCTTGCCCTTTTTAAAGTATTTAAAAGATCACCCTAACCACTTTTTAAATATTATCACAAATACAGATACTTTGGGCACTCTAAAACCAAAAAATTGCTATATTTTTTACTCTTAAAACCATGATTTGGAAAATGCCATAAGACAATCTTTCAAAATTAGGCTTAATTTATGCTTATTTGGGGTGAAATCGGGGCAAGATGATTAATTGCTGCAAAGCAATTCGGAGAATTGATTTCCTTTGGAAGTTAGATTATTATTGATTGAGTTTAATGGGTGAACAGTTAAAAAGATTTTTATAAAAAAACAGATTATTACTTATAATATTGAAGCATAAAAAAAATAAATCAATTATATCTGGTTTTTTAATAGCTTTTCTTGCCTTTGTTATTTTAATTTTCCCGTTAGATTTCTTATTCGCTAAAAGCTATATATTTATTGTTCCTTTTGTATTTGAAGAACAAAAAATTACCCCCGGCACACAAAAAGCGGTTTATCTTACAGGCTATTACAGTATCGGAAATAAGAAAAAAAGGCAGCAGATTTATGAATTGATAGATAAGACTGAGCTCAACAGTATAGTATTTGATGTCAAGGATGATAATGGGTACATAGATTATAACTGCACAATACCTGAAGTTCTGAAAACAGGAACCGTTAAAAGCTATTATGATATTGATGAAATTCTGGGTGAATTTGAGAAGATGGACATCTACAGTATTGCACGATTTGTAACTTTTAAAGACAATGTCCTCCCAAGGGCAAGGACCGATTTTGCAATGCTTAACAAAAATACGGGTAATCCCATAAGCCTGGAAGGATCCACCTGGGTGGATATTTACTGTGAGGAGGTATGGGATTATTACATCAACATTATAAAAGATCTTGCATTAAGAGGAGTTGATGAAATCCAGTTTGATTATATCAGAGCTCCGTCCAGGGGAAACATAGCAAGCGCTGAGTATCCTCATAATATTAATGGATACGATAAGGTCTGGGCCATAAAGAACTTTTTAAAAAAAGTCCGGGAAGAAACCAAAACTTACAATATAAAAATTTCTGCCGATGTTTTCGGATGGGTTTTTATTGTTGAAAATGACCAGGGCATAGGGCAGCTAATTGAAGAGATGGCGCCACAGCTTGATTATATATATCCTATGGCTTACCCGTCACATTATAATATTCATTTTCTTGGCTTTGAGGATGCAGAAGCTCATCCATATGAGGTGGTAAAATATACTCTCGAGAAAGGCCTTGAAAGGATAGGAGATACGAACTGCAAAATTATCCCTTTTGTACAGGCATTCAGTTATGATTTGAAATATACAGATAAGGAAATTCTTGCTCAGATAAGAGCTGCTGAAGATCTTGGGATTAAAGGCTTTCTGTTCTGGAATGCAGCAAACAAATACAGTTCTGTAGAAAAAGCCCTAATTTCAAGGGTGGCAAAATAAGTACTAAAACTTATAGCGAAGCACAGCGCCAATACTTCCGGCTTTTATGAGTCTTTCATTATTCTCAACATCAACGACTTCGCATCCCTGTTTTAGAGCATCTTCTATGATTTCATCAACAATATCGCTGTAATATGTTAGCTTTGAATCACAATAAGGACATGTTTCTTCCTGTTCCACTGTTAAATAGGTGCATGAATTGCACACATATCCATCATGTTTGAAATTGATATCGTAAATGATGGTTTTAGCCTGCTCAAGGTTAAGAGCATTTATTGTTGCTTTGATTCCAAGCACACCCATTCCACCAGGAAAATATTCATTTATCAGCTTGTCAATAATTGCATTTTTGAGGGCAGTCTCATGCTGGACTATAACTTTATTTGCCTTTTCTTTAATATCACCCAGTGGTGAGTCTGGTTCTGCGTAAATGTTTCCTATATGAATTTGCTGCAGGTAACTGTGCAGGTAATTTTCAAACTGCGGGATTATTTCTTTTCTCCCTGCCAGAATAAGGCTGTCAAATCTTCTGTCTTTAAAAAGCTCAAAAGTTCTTTCATTTATAATCTTAAAGAATTGGTGCAGTTTTTCTTCAATTCTGCTCAATAAGTTTTTTTCCTTATAAGCAAGCTGACTTCTGTAATTTACTTTTGGCGGAACTTCACTGATAAGCGCAGCAAGATATTCATTTACCTCCCCCATATAAAGAGAGTAGATCTGAGCTTTTTCCTTATCAAGAAGTAAAACTCCATAAACCTTATAATTCTTCAGCAATGTTCTCAAGTTCTGCGTATGAGGCTTGGGGTCTATTATTATTTTAGATTTTAAATTAAGGGAAAGTCTTATTACCTTCCACAAGCCAAGCCTATCAGCATAAATTATAACTGTCTTTGCGGATTCAGGCCTGAATACATCATTTATATATCTCTTTATCTTTTCAAGTAAATCAGATAAATTTCTTCTCTGGACTTTATCAATGTTTGCATTGCCTTCAATATTGCTTTTTGCTTCAGTGATCATGGAATTCAAACTGGTGATATAATCCTGACGTAATATCTTAGAGTTATCAACTCTAAGATAAACTGATATTACGGGGTTGCCATCAGGAATATAATCCAGGATTTCTTTTAAGTCTTTTGAATAATTTTTGAAGTCTTCCATCTTATTACCCCACCCCCATAAAAATCTTTTATTTAAATTTAAAATCTAATATTATTATACTAGGGTTATTATACTAAGTTATTCAACAATTTTTTATTATTTTCTTACTTAAAATTAATATTTTTATGGTGAGGGCTAATTTATGCTTATTTTTTTAGGATATAAATTTGTGGAATTCTTAGCATTCGCAACTCCATACCCCCTTACATATCTTATTGCATCTGTTTCTGCAAGGATTTTATTCAATTTAAATATTAATGTTGGCGCCCTTAAAACTAATGTAGCAAATGTCCTAAACCTTGATAAAAATGACAAAGAAGTTGCTGCAATAGTGCGGAAAATATATATTAACTGGTTTATGACAGTAGCTGATTTTCTCAAACATACGCGAGTGTCAAAGGAAAAGTTAAAACAAAGAATAGAGATTACAGGCTTGGAAAATTTAGATAAGGCGCTGGAAAATGGAAAGGGTGTTGTCATTTTTACAGCTCATATCGGCAATTTTGAATGGGGAGCTTGCAGGGTGGCGGCTGAAGGCTACAGTATGTGGGCTGCAGGCCTTAGCAGGCCTTACGAGCCAACCAACAAATTCTTTGAATCCAGGCGTCTGGCAAAAGGGGTAAGAATATTATATGTAAATAAAAGTATTCTGAATATCTTTCGCATATTGAAAAATAACGAAATTATTGCAATTCCTACAGATTGGGATTCGCAAGGAACAGCACACATACATGATTTTTTTGGAAAAAAGGCTTATATCCCCTCGGGACCAGTTGAAGTAGCAATGAAATCAGGAGCGCCGTTAATTCCTGCTTTTATTTACAGAAAAAACAAATATAATCATTTTATGGAATTAGAAAAACCGCTGAAATTGGAAACCAAAGGGGGAAAAAAAGAACTTATAGATATAAATACTGCTAAAATGACAAAAGTCTTACAGAAATATATTAAAGAGCATCTTGACCAGTGGGAAATGTTTCATGATATATGGGCATAAATTAATAACTATTATGTAAAAAGAAGGGAAAGATAATATGAATTATGTTGAATATAAAATAGGGAAATCAAGGCTCATAATAATTGAAGGCGATATTACAAAACAGGTAACATATGCAATAGTAAATGCTGCAGACAAAGAATTATCGGTAGGTGGGGGTGTTTCAGGAGCAATACATAAGGTAGCTGGTCCCAAACTAATTGAAGAATGCCAGACACTTGGCGGCTGTAACACCGGTGAAGCAAAATT
>JAHILC010000249.1 GCA_018897225.1 Actinomycetota bacterium | reverse complement strand
TCAATTATAAGTACCGGGATTTTAGATTATCAGTAAAACTATCATATATTTATTCTAAAAGGCAAATTAACTATAAAATTCTATAATTAAATTTTTATAATATTTTTAGATACCTGCTATATTCTTCACTCCATCTGTCCCCATCCTTAGGCTTATAATTAGTTACTTCAGAAGAATTCAGGGATATCTTCCTTCCCTCATCTAAAGTTTTTATCTCACCTGATGCCTTAAGCTGCATCAGTAGATTTCCAACTGAAGTGGTCTCCGTAGGACCAGCAATTACTGGGACCCCAGTTGCATCTGCAGTCCACTGGCATAGCAGCTTGTTTTTAGTACCCCCGCCTACAATATGAAGTAATTCTATTTTTTCACCGGTTATTTTTTCAAGCAGACTAAGATTATACTTAAACCGCAATGCTAAACTCTCATATATGCATCTTGCAATCTCACCTATGCTTCCCGGAACACCCTGGCCTTTCTCTTTACAATATTTACTTATTGTTTCAGGCATATCTACTTGAGGTTTTGAAAATATCAGATCATTGACATTAATAAATGATTTAAAAGGTTCAGCAGCAGAAGACAGCTTAACTATTTCATCCCAGGATATGGGCCTACTGCTATCTTTAATCCATTTTTCCCTGCACTGTTGAATTATCCAGAGCCCGGTTATATGTTTAACAAATAAATTTATTCCTTCTACTCCACCTTCATTTGAAAAATCAGCATTAAAAGCCTGGTCATTTATTATAGGACTTTCTGTCTCCTGACCAATTATGCACCAGGTTCCCATGCTTATAAATGCCCAATTCTTATTTTTGCTCACTACAGGTATACCGGCAACTGCCGAGGGTGTATCATGTGCCGCAGGAGCTATTACCGGTATAGTTTCTATTTCTAATTCACTGCATACATTATTTGAAATATTATCAATTTCTTCCCCCGGCATAATGATCTCGGAAAATATATCTCTGGGAAGATCTAACCTGTCAAATATTTTATTCTCCCATCTACCTTCCTTTTGGTTATACATCACACTGGTTGTTATTCTTGTATATTCATTATAGACTCTGCCAGTTAAAAAATAGTTAAATATATCAGGCATAGTTAGAAATCTATCCCCATTTACAAATTCCGGGGCATTCTGCAGTTTTAAAGAATATAAATGAAACAGGTCAAATATAGGTGTAATTGTAGCACCAGTAAGTTCAAATAATTCTTCTCTGGAAATAATCTTATATAGGCTATTAGCATCAACTTTTCTTTTTTCATCCCGGTAGTGAACAGGATTTGAAATGAGTTTTCCATTGCTGTCAATAAACCCAAAATCAGCCCCCCAGGTATCAAGTGCCATAGATGTTATATTCTTGTATTTTTTTACTGAAGATTGAATTCCAACCATTAATTCCGAGTAAAGCCTGAGTATGTCCCAGTAGAGAGTCCCTGCTGCATACACAGGTCTATTATCGAATCTGTGAGTTACTTCCATATCAAATTTGTTACCATCAAATCGTGCTATGACAGAACGTCCATTGCTTGCTCCAAAGTCAAAAATTAGGTAGTTTTTAAAAGCCATGATCGCTCCTGACTATTAATTCATCTGAATTAATTTATAAAAATTACTAATAATAATTATTATTATCTACATTTGAATAGATTATCTCTTTGATGTCACTTCTTTTTCATATTTTAAAACTTCATCAATCCATTCTGTTTCAGTTAAAACCCCCATGGATTCACAATAATAATCCCAAACTGCACCAAATGGCATAGATTTTAAAGCCTCTAAAAACCCAAGCCTTGCAAATAAGTTGCCACTTTCTTCATAACTTTTAAGGATATGGGTTGGCTCAAGCAGTGCAATAAGCAGTGATTTTAGTACTGCCCTTGCACCAATAACCCAGGCACCTATTCTATTAATAGAACCATCAAAAAAATCTGTAGCTATATATACTTTAGAAAGTGCATCTGCTCTTACAATTTCAGCCATAATGGCTATAAGTTCTTCTGTTAATATTGGCACATGATCACTATCCCACCTAACACCTCTGCTTATATGAAGTAGAATCCCTTTTACAAAATGTAATACTGCTGACAATTTATCCGAGACAATCTCTGTTGGATGGAAGTGTCCTGTATCAAAAGTAATAAGTTTATCTTTTTTTACAGCATAGCTTAAATAAAATTCATGTGATCCTACTGTATATGCTTCAAGTCCAATGCCAAATAGCTTACTTTCTAAAGAATCAAGCATATTTTTCTCAGGATAGGAAACATTAAATATTTCGTCCAGTGATTTTTTTAAAATTTCCCTATGCTTTAGCCTGCTTACTGTTAGATCTTTTGACCCATCTGGAATCCAGATATTGCAGATGCATCTATTTTTTAACTCCTTTCCAATGTAGTTTGATATATCCCTGCATCTCTTCACGTGTTCTACCCAAAACTTTCTTATTTTTTCATCACTGCTTGATAAAGTAAATCTGCTATCTGCCATTGGATGTGAAAATAAAGTAGGATTAAAGTCTAAACCTATACCCTGCTTTTTCGCCCAGTCTATCCAACTAGAAAAATGCTCTGGTAAAATTTCATTCCTGTTAATTACTTTCCCTTTAAAATCACCATATATTGCATGAAGATTTAATCTTTTTCTACCAGGTACCAGTGAAAAGGTTTTTTCAATATCAGATCTAAGCTCATTTATATTTTTTGCTTTTCCAGGATAGTTTCCTGTAGATAGTATACCACCACCCGAAAGTATATCCCTTGTGCCCTCAAATCCTCCTACGTCATCTCCCTGCCAGCAGTTAATGGAAACAGGAATGTCTTTTAATTTATTTAGTACATCATCTGTATCCATTCCATATTTCGCATACTGCTTTCTTGCCAGTTCATATGCTTCTTTTATTTTTGTATTCACCTTTATCCTGCTAATACTTCTCTTATTTATACTTATACCCAATCATTTCTTAAGATAAGCTTTATTAGAACTATCTTTTAAAAATATTTTTAACTTGAATTTATTTAACTTATTATTAACCTCCACGACTTGCATTCACTATCTAATTCAATCCCTAACTTCTCTATGATAAAAATCAAGATTTGCTTTATCAAGCATAAATGTTCCAAATAAACGTCTTTGTACTATTTCCAAACTTATGAATGTTTTACCCAAATTATTATCTTCCTTTTAAACAATTATTTATAAAACGTTTTTAATAAAACGTTTTATAAATTTATAATATTTTAACTTATTTGTCAATATTTTGAATTGCTTTATGTTGAATTGCTTTATTTAGAATCTAAACGAAATTATTGAACTTAGTGGTTAATCACGAGAACCAATTGTAGTGCGTAGATATGCTCAATTCTTATGAATTAACAAATTTTTAATTTCTCTTTCAGTTGGGTCAACTAAGTCTAATTCCAGTCCATCAATATACCTGATTGCTTCATATAGCACTGGTGCTATCTTACCATGAACTCCAGCTACATGATGAATATATGGACCATATATTAATTTTTCCTCCCACTCACTCCAATCATTTACTTTTATCCATATATATGTACCCTTATTCTTTGGACCAGTTGTTCCTTTACAATGACCAACAAACAAAGAATATTTTCCATTTATTCCATCAAATCTTACTATTGATATATCTCCACCTTTAATTTCCCAATTACAGGTACCTGATGGATTTCCATCTAATATAAAATGTTTTGAAATAATTGCTTCCTCACCTTCTTTTTTTAATGAAAATGGAAAAGGGCCACAATGCCATAGAAGTTCGGCATTATCATCTTCAGGATGCCTGACAGTTATATCTGCAAAGAATACAGAATCTCCATCAAAATTTGCTGCTTGAGTTATCACAGAAGTTACCGCACCACATATATCAGTTTCACAGGCAACTGGTATTTTCTCATCAAACAGTAATGCATTTGCAAGACATGGAACTACGCCTATCATATCTTGAAGAGAAGTCCAGCACTGAATTGCAAACGCAGAAATTCCCTGTTCTATTGCAATAGTTTTTAAAGTTTCTTTTAAACCAACTATGCTTCTCAATTCTTCTTCAGTTGTTTCTACTTTCATATTTTCTTTGATAAAATTTAATGTTTCATTGAAACTATCAGTTGGATTATTTACATACTCCCTAACTTTTTTTACTATATCTATTAAGTTAAAAGGTACGATCTCAATATTAAATTTTTCTAAGAGTTCTCCTTCATTACATATTACTGACCAAAAATCTCCTGGTCTTACTCCTATTTGTCCAATTTTTAAGTTCCCAAAACTTTTTACCACATTAGCAGCCCTAGTAAAATTATTAAATCCCCTTTTAAAAACTTCACTATCAATCCTTGAGTTAATTATGTAACTAAATGGAACATTTAATCTCTGAAGTATTTTGCTTGTAGCAAAAAGGCCGCACTGGCTATCTCTAAGTCTTGAACCATCAGGTAAAGGAGCTTCATCCCTTGGACCCCAAAGTAGAAATGGTTTTCCAACCTCCTTCGCTACTTTCGCTACTACGTTTTCTGTTCCAAAATTACAGTGAGGAGAAAATATACAGTCAACATTTTTTTCTTTAAATTTTTTCACTACCTTATTTATATCACCATCTGACAATAGTAGTCCCTCACTATTTATATCCTCTATGTCTATAATCTGATAGCCAAATGATTTTATTTTATCCAGAGTTTTAACTTTATATTTCAGTGCATCTTCCCTACTGAAAACATTTCTCCTTGTTGGTGCATAGCCTATTAAAAGATCTTGCTTCTGACTCATTTATACCTCCTCTTCTTAACATTATAGTTTATAAAACAAATAAAACTTTCTTGGTTAGTAGCTTAATAATATTCTTAAAATATATAACAGCATAGGGAAGGAAACCTAATCTATCATAAATATATAAATAAACCAGTAACTTCAAATTTTTATAATATTATTTGTATCTCCCATACTCCCAAACTGTTTCTACCATTGCTACTATATTTTCCAATTTACACGCATTGTGAATCTCGCTGCATGTAGCAAGTATATAGCCTCCTCCC
>JAHILC010000248.1 GCA_018897225.1 Actinomycetota bacterium | reverse complement strand
TAATCACAAAAAAGTTAAATTGTTTGTGGAGAAGTGAACTATGGAAAATAAAGGATTATGTGAAACGTGCGTAAATGATAAAGACTGTACTTTCTCCAGGAAGTTTCCAGTTTGGCAATGCGAAGAGTTTAGCGATTATGAGCCAACAGCGGAGAAAACTAATAGCAGCGCTGATAGGTAGATTTAAATACGGCATGAATTATAATCTATTTTTTGTCAAAGATTTTATATATTTGGAGAATATTGGAATAATTGACTAAGAATCATAAAATTCATCCAGACCTTTAAGCGGCTGTGATAGGAATTGTCATTTTGTATTCAGCTCAGTTTCTTTTTTATGACTTCAGCTATTGTTTCGGCAAATCCTTCTGTTTCTTTCTGAGTCGGACCTTCCACCATTACCCGGCACAAGGACTGGGTGCCGGAATATCGGACAAGTACCCGGCCTTTATCCCCAAGCTCTTTTTCCACTACCTTTATTGCATTTATAATTTCAGGCTGTTCCTCGAGCGGGGGTTTGCTTTTAACATTGACATTTATTATAACCTGAGGGAATACTTCCATTACTTTTGAAAGTTCTGAAACTGGCCTGTTTTCCTTTTTTATAACTGCCAGAAGTTGTAGTGCGGATAATATGCCATCGCCATTTGTATGGTGATCCAGAAAAATTATATGCCCCGAATCCTCTCCACCTATTATTGCATCTTTTTTCTGCATTTCTTCAAGCACATATCTGTCCCCAACCCTGGATTTTACATGTTCTATCCCCATTTTTTTAAGCGCTATAGAAAGCCCAATATTACTCATAACTGTTGTAATAAGGATATTATTTTTCAGCCTGCTCTCTGTCTTTAGATTTTCGGTGCAAATTGCCAATATCTGGTCACCGCTCACAATGGTTCCCTTCTCATCAACAACGATCAGCCTGTCACCATCACCGTCGAAAGCCAGGCCAATATCGGCTTTTGCTTGCAGTACTTTTTTAGAAAGGGCTTCAGGATGAAGTGCTCCACAATTTAAGTTTATATTCATCCCATCGGGATTTACATTCAGGGTAATCACATTTGCTCTCATTTCCTTAAATAATACGGGTGCAACTTTATAGGTAGCGCCGTTCGCACAGTCAAGAACGATTTTCATGCCTTCCAGGCTAAAGTTCCTGGGAAATGTTTGCTTCAAAAATACTATATAGCGTCCAAGAGCATCATCCTCCCGGTAAGCTCTTCCAAGCTCCTCTGGGGGAGCGAGTTTTTCAGAAATCTTTTTTGAAAATATGAGTTCTTCAATCTGAAGCTCCTGTTCATCTGTTAGCTTAAACCCTGTTTTTGAAAATATCTTAATGCCATTGTCTTCAAACGGATTATGGGAGGCAGAAATCATTATTCCCGCATCCGCATCCAGGTTTGTTGTTATGAATGCAATACCGGGAGTTGGGATCGGCCCTATAATTACTGCATCCGCTCCCATTGAAGTTATGCCTGCAACCAGGGCGTTCTCAAGCATATATCCTGAAAGTCTGGTATCTTTTCCGATAACTATCCTCGGCCGATGTCCTTCTTTTTTTAATATGTAGGCTACTGCCTGTCCGATTTGCATTGCCATCTCGGATGTCATCGGATATTTGTTCGCTATTCCTCTTACTCCATCTGTTCCGAATAATTTTTCCATTTTTTATTTCCTTACTTCGGTTTCTTGATTCTGCTTCAACTTAATAATTGTGTTTGGCGGGTAGTATCCTCTTCCAGTTGCATTGGGGTAAAGCAGCACGTTCCTGCCAAGGAGGCTGCCGGGGGTAGTGACACTGTTGCATCCGGTTTCCACACCGTCTGCAAAAATTGCGCCAAACTTGCGCAGACCTGTTTCATATTTCTTACCGTCAATATTTACAACTATTTTTGATTCCATTATTTTTAAGTTTGCAAGTTTTGTGCCTGCCCCGAGGTTTACCTTGCCCAGGATACTGTCACCTATGTATGCGAAATGCCCGGCTTTACTTTCACCGAGCATAACTGCTGTTTTCATCTCGGTAGTATGCCCGACCACACATTTATTACCCACAATCACATCACCCCTAATGTAAGCCCCTTGCCGGATTTCAGTATTATCCCCGATTATGGTTGGGCCTTTTATCAGTGCTCCGGACTCTATAACGGTTCCCTTGCCGATGTATATTTCGTCATCCATCAGGACAACTCCGGCATAAATAATAGTAGCATCTTCAAGCGCTATCCCATCTTTTTTAACTATACCTTTGACAGTATCGATAGTAAATCCTGATTCTAATACTTTGCCATCATAAATAACCATATCTTTACTTAAAAAGGAAGAGCCTTTCCTTAAATTTGAGACATTTGGGGTTATATTATTTTTTATGTATTTGCTGATATTCTTAAGCCCATCCCAAACGTACTCAGCATTTTTAAAAAGTTCCTTCAGATGGTTACCCTCAAGGTCAAAAAAATCTTCTGGTTTTAGCATATTTTTACTCCAATCTTAATATAATCAATAATTCAAGAATTATTTTTAAAATATTGAATTAAAAAAATTATAAATGTTTTTTTAATATTGGCAACAGGTATCATTATAACTTAAAATTCATTATGGAAAATTATTTGCTATTCATAAGAATTTGTCCGTGAAGATACTACTGGCAATAAGGTCATTAGCTTACTGCAATAAATGATACATAACCAATTGTTTTAAAGATTATAGTTACAATTATGCCAGCCATAATTATTCCCAGAAAGATATCTAAAATAGCTCTCTTTGGCGGTATTCCAAAAACAAATGCTATCAAAGCGCCTGTCCACGCTCCTGTTATAGGAAGAGGAATACCAACAAATACAGTAAGTGCAAAACCTGAATATTTTTCAAATTTTTTTGAATATTTCCTTCTTGTCCTATTAAAAAGCCAGTTAAAAAATCTATTGGCAGGTCTAAATTTTCTCATTAAAAACTTGGATAAGGGCTCTAAAATATAGATTATTATTACAGCAGGTATAATGTTACCAATAACTGCAATAATAAAAACTGAATATAGGTTCAATTTTAAAACGCCCAAGCCTAGTGGTATAGCAGCTCTTAATTCTCCGATAGGTGTCATCGCAGTAAAAAATACTGCTAATTGTGAATTTATATTTTCAAATAAATTAGAAATTTCCAAAAGTAAAAACCTTTAGTTAATTTTTAAATTGATTCATAGCAAGTTTTTCCTGGCAAGTATAAACAGCACTATTCCAGAAATAATTGCAGTTATACCTATAATACTTATAAAACCATAGTTAAAACCGCGCCATGGAACCAGAACATTCATTCCAAAAAAAGATCCTATTATTGTAGGTATGGCCATTACAATGGTGATTGATGTTAGCAGTTTCATAACTATGTTCAGGTTGTTATTGATAATTGAAGCAAAAGCATCCATGGTACTGCTAAGGATATTACTGTAAATTGTAGCCATTTCAATAGCCTGTTTGTTCTCAATTATAACGTCTTCAAGCAAGTCCTCGTCTTCAGGGTATTTTTTCATCATTTTTAATTTCATCATTTTTTCAAGAGTAGTCTGGTTGGACTTCAATGAAGTTGAGAAAAACACAAGGCTTCTTTCCAGCTCCATGAGCTCAATCAGTTCCTTATTTTTCATTGACTTGCGGAGGTTTATTTCAACATTTTTGCTTGCCTTGTCTATTTGCTTTAAGAAACTCATATAATATTTATCAATTCTCAGCAGCATTTGAAGTATGAACCTTGATTTTTTATATGTATAAAAAGTTTTAATTTTCTGCTCAAGAAAGTCGTCAGTTATATTATTTTCCTGCAGGCATACAGTCACAAT
>JAHILC010000247.1 GCA_018897225.1 Actinomycetota bacterium | reverse complement strand
TATCAAAGTTACAATGAGTATTTAGATTTTTTAGAAATAGTATTTAAGGAAGTGCATCGTATAACGAAAGAAGGTAGATTTTTTATATTGAACACTTCCCCAATTATTATTCCTAGAATAAGTCGTGCGAATGCCAGTAAGAGATACCCCATACCTTACGATATTCACCCTTTGTTAGTAAAAATGGGCTGGGAGTTTATCGATGACATAGTATGGGTTAAACCTGAGGCAAGTGTTAAAAATAGAAATGCGGGTTTTCTTCAGCATAGAAAACCTTTAGCTTATAAGCCTAATGCTGTTTCAGAAATGCTAATGGTTTATAGAAAAAAAACTGATAAACTTATTGATTGGAATATTAATAAATATAGCTGGGATAAAGTGGAAAAGAGTAAAGTATTAGAAGAATATGAAACGACAAATATTTGGCGTATTGACCCAACTTTTGATAAGGTACATAGCGCAGTTTTCCCGATTGAATTATGTAAAAGGGTAATTAAATTTTATTCTTATATAGATGATTTAATTTTCGATCCCTTTGCCGGTAGTGGTACGCTCGGTATGGCAGCAATTAATTTAAATAGATTTTTTTTCTTAACTGAAAAGGAAATTAAATTTATAAATAGAATTAAAGAAGGGTTGAATCAGAGTTATAATTTATTTAATATAAAAAATGTTCAACCAAATTTTTTCGACCTAGAAACATTTATTTTGCAATCTAAAGCTAAGTTATGACTATTACAGAGCAAATAGCAAAAAATATAATAAAAAAATTAATAAAGGGTGAAGACTATAGAATTGAGGTAGTGGCTCTTATAAATGCAGAATTTTTACAATTCGCTATAGATTTTTTCAAGAGAATTGTTGATGCGAAACTTAAAAGTAAAGACATAACTATTGATTGGTATAAAAAAGAATTTCTTAATCCAGAGTTGATTGCACGGGATATTGCAATTAATTCGGGATTGAACAAGAAAACAATTCACAATATGTTCAATTCCTCAACAAAGGAAATTGTTATTTATGCTGCAAATGAACATTATGATGCGCTATATAAAACAAAAACTGTCAAAAATATTGTTATAATGAATTCTAATAAAAATATACTTTTTTTATTTACATATTTTAATTTATTGTAACGATGTTATTAGATAGTATTGATTTTCTACAAAAAAATAATAGGAATACTGCCAATTTAAAAATTTTAAGACAATCTCTTGAAACAGGGAGTCTTTCTCATGCATATCTTTTTTGTGGCAGTAGTATCGAACACTTATCTAAACTTGCATTATTTTTTGCGTCGTCTGCCAACTGCGAGCAAAATGGTTGTGGAACTTGCAATATCTGTTCAAATACTTTAAAAGAGATTTATTCAAACCTGCTTGTAATAGAAGCGGATGGGATTATTTTAACCAAAGAAAAGGTTGTCGAACTGCAAAAGTTTGCTTCAATGAGCGCTCATAGCATGGGTAAAAAAATATGTATTGTCAAAGAAGTCGAGCTTATGAACAAGGAAGCATCAAATCGATTTCTTAAAACTCTTGAAGACCCGCCTGATGCAAACAGTATTTTTATTCTTCTCTCTGAAGACTTATCGGGTATCTTGCCTACAATTGTTTCAAGATGCTCGGTTTTTGAGTGGGATTTTATATATGAAAGCGGTGATGATGGGAAAATCGACAATTACCTCGTTGCCAATAAATTAGATGATGGAATAAGGAAGATTTTAAGCGCTAATCATAATAACCCCGTGTTTGTCTTGGCGCTTTCCATGGATTTAATAGATATTCTGAAAAAAGCAAGCCTTACCAAGGGTATTGACTGGCAAGAATTAATTTCTAAAATAAAAAGTATGGGAGCTACCGCCGGCGAGATAAAAAAAATTGAAGAGAAAATAAAAGCAAAAAATAAAAGAAAAGCTGATAAATATTATAATTTGGGAATAAACAATGTTTTTGATATAATATCAGCCTGGCTTGAAGATATTATTGCAGTAAGATTGGGTGCAAGCAGGGAAGTTTTAAATAATGGAGAAAATTATTCCATTATTAAGGAAACAGCAGTTGAGTTAAAAATTGAAAAAGCATTCAAGCTGCTTGAAGATATAGAAAATACGAGAAATTATCTTAAGTATTCAATATATACCGAATTGGCATTGGACAATATACTGCTTAAACTTCAGGGATTATGTTAAGAATATAAGAGCAAAACAATAAGAGGTGAAATAAATGCCTTTAATAATAGGAGTAGTTTTTAGAAAAAATGGAAATGTGCATTATTATGATCCTGGTGAAATTGAGCTGGAGATTGGAGATAAAGCAATCTGCCATGTTGACAAGGCAATTGAGATGGGCGAAGTTGTTACTTCTCCAACAGAAGTAAGTGAAAATGGTATGGGTGTAACTTTAAGTAAAATCATTCGCAAAGCAACTTATTATGATTTGTCAGTCGAAGAATTAAATAGGAGCAAAGAAGAAGAAGGTTTAAAAAAATTTGAAGAGCTTGCAAAACAGCACAAGCTTGTAATGAAGCTTGTTAATGTTCACGTGATGTTTGATAAGAGCAAAATGGTTTTTTATTTTACTGCAGAAAAAAGGGTTGATTTCAGGGAAATGGTTAAAGAGCTGGCTTCCTATTTTAAAATAAGAATCGAACTCCGCCAGATAGGTGTTAGAGATGAAGCAAAGATTGTGGGTGGGCTGGGACCCTGCGGCATGAATCTTTGCTGTAAGAGTTTTTTAACTGATTTTGAATCAATTTCCCTAAAAATGGCAAAGGATCAAAACCTTCCGTTAAATCCGCTAAAAATATCGGGCATTTGCGGCAGGTTAATGTGCTGCCTTAAATATGAGTATGAGAGCTACAGGGAATTTCTTGAGATGGCTCCTGAAAGAGGAGTAAAAGTAAAGACAAGATTAGGAATCGGTGTTATTGCTGGACATGACCCTTT
>JAHILC010000246.1 GCA_018897225.1 Actinomycetota bacterium | reverse complement strand
TAAAAAATTATTATTAAAATTTATTATACTGAATTTTAATAAACACCGTATTAATAAATCCCATACTTATGTATTGCATTTAAATATGCGATCACATTCTCATGAGGAATATAATTTACTATTGAGTGTGAGCATGTAGCAACGTAACCATATCCTGGTTTTAATATCTCCATATGTTCCTTTACATCCCTATCGACATCCTCAGGTGTTCCTTTGGCTAATGGAAATTCGATATCCATATTTCCAGATAAACAAAGCCTGCTCCCGTATCTTTTTTTATATTCGCGGTAATCAATACTATAGGGATCGAGGGGATTCAGACAACTGAGTCCCATATCAATCAAGTCTTCAACAATATCGTCGATCCTGCCATCGGAATGGAATATAACCGGGACATTAGCATTCACTGCAGGTTCCATAATTCTTGCCATTCTTGGAACCCATATTTCTTTCATAATCTTAGGTGGTATAAAAAGTCCCGTTTTAAATGCTACATCATCTGCAGGCCATATAAAATCTGCACCTGCTTCAACTATAGCTTTGGTCAGTTTTACAAAATGCTGTGTCGATACTTCCAGTATATCTTCAACAAGGCCTCTGTCCTCATATACCATCATCATAAAATCATTCATTCCAACCATAAACTCATAGGGAGTCATGGCTATACATCCATAATGACAGCCTACTCCTATTTTTGAATTTCTTTTCTTAAGGGTATCTTTATATTCTTTTAAATATTTTACTGCATCATTTATCTGCCTATCTGAATCAAGCGTCAGGGATTCAAAATCCTTTCTTGTTTTAACTGATCTATCGGCAACTGCTACAAGCTTTCCGGTTTCGTCTTTTCTTTTAAAAGGTGTCCAAATTCCTGCATCAAAAACCATAGCATCCTGACCAATAATATTGCATAAATCTATAAAATCATCAGGAAACATTGGCCTAACAATATCAGGGTCAACAATTCCTTTAGCAGGGTCTCCCCCATAAGCTAACGTATTGCCAGCAGGTCTGCCCAGAAATTTTTCAACATGCTGGTCTTCATATAAGACTTCAAAATTTGGAACTCTGTCCACAGGCTGCCTTCTAAAAGCCGCAATTAACCTCTTTATATCTGGCTCCCCTGGATACGAATCAATTGTTTTAGTATTTATACTCATACGCACACTCCTTTCTTTAATTTATAACTCAATGTTCTTATTATTTCTAATTTTATTGTCATTTTAACTGGACAAAATATCAATAATCAAATTTATATTATCAGCAAAATGATAACCTTTGAGATTTTTTTATCGATCTTTTCATTAACTGCTTAAGAATTAAATAATATAAAATAAACTCTGTAACTTTTTATCATTGTGTGTATTTATTAACTATGTATTAGAACTGCTTTTTATAATCCAAATAAACATATAACAGAAAAACGTTTTTCTGTCAATAAAAACATTTACATTAATTGATTTTTTTCCCCAAAATCCTAGCCAATGAAAATTTCCAATAATTTACCGATTTTGTGCTAAAATTAAAAAAGTCGTTCTTCAGAGCTGATTGCTTAGTGATCCAGCAAGTTCTTATAAATTATGATAGAATTAAAAATAATAAAAATATAACCAGGATGAGGTTTGAAAATGTCTACACAAAAGACATTTATAAAAACAGAGCTAAGAAAAAATGAAAAAGAAGCTCTAAAGGAATTAAAAGAAAAAATACTTGAAAGATTTCCTGATGCTAGGATCGTATTATATGGTTCGAAGGCAAGGGGAGATTCTGATAAAGAATCAGATATCGACCTATTAATACTGGTTGAATCAAAGGTTGATACCAAGATAGAGGAAGAGATATTCCATATCTCATATGAAATAGAACTGAAATATAATGTAGTGTTTGGAGAAATAATAGAAAACAAAGATTTCTGGGATACGCCTTTAGCCAATGCTATGCCCCTACATTGGAATATAGATAGAGAGGGTATTGCCATATGAAAAAAGAGTTCATTGATTTAGCACAAGAGATAAAATTCTATACATTAAGAAAACATTATGTGACAGGGATTTTCATAGATAAATTATTAATACAACTTTAAAAAATTAATCTTGCCTAGAAGTATTGAAATAAGTAGGAGGTTGTAGACGGAATGCAGAAAAATCACGGTAAAAATGGATTTTGTTTTTTCATATATATAAGCCAGCAGCCAGCCAATTACCATGATTGGTATAAAGCTGTATAGCTCAAGATGCGCCAAAGAAAATAAAAAAGAGGATAGAAATAACGCAACCAGCACACCGAAACTCTTTCTAAAAGCAGGATATAGAAATCCCCTGAAATAGATTTCTTCACAAAAAGGCGCTACCACTGCAGTAACGATAATCAATATATTGCTTGAAATATTCCTGTTGGCAACAAGCTCATCTATTTTGCTGGGAGGCGCTTCAATTCCAAAAATTGATCTCAAAGCAAGAATATAAAGAAAGCTTATGAAAAAGATAAAAAGCAGTGAAATAAATGTATACCATATTGTCTTTAATATGCTGTAATATCTAAAACCGAGATCCTTTATTGACGCGCCGCGCCAGTAAATTGCAAAAAACCAGACAACGCCAAGCATCAGAAGGGTTTGTACAGCATAAAAAATGGAAAAGCTTAAATTGCCTATATTTGAAATATTGAGGTTGATAAGCTGCTTTTCATTCAACATACTGAGAAGTTTTTGGCTGCCAAAATAAATTCCAACAAGAATTGCGATTAAGAAGATTATTGAAATCAGGCTGTCAAGTGAACTCCACCTGATATTAGGTTCTTGCTGCTCATCCCGTGTGTCATGTGGGTCCTGTGCTTTGTCATTATTTTGCCTGCCGTAACTGCCGCCGCCCTCGGATTTGCCGTATTTACCGGATTTACTATGTTGTGGAGAGGATAAATTCCGCCTGTTTCTTTTAAATAGACCCATATCAATTTAGACCTGTATTAATCATTAGATTCGATCATCTTTTTTAAATCTTCCTCTGAAATTGTCTTGATTTCATATTTTTTTGCATCGTCAAGCTTGCTGCCAGGATCTTCCCCGACCAGAACCATGTCTGTATTTTTGCTGACACTTGAAACTACCCTGCCACCAAATTTTTCAATAATTTCCTTTGCTTCGTCCCGGGTAAAGGAGGACAATTTCCCCGTTAAAACAAATATTTTTCCTGTAAAAGCCGCCTTTTTGGATATATTTTTAATTTCCGAGCCAAAATTAACCTTAGCTGCTTTAAGTTTTTCAATAATTTTGAGGTTTTGATCCTGCTTGAAAAAAGTAGTAATACTTTCTGCAATACGAGGACCAATCTCGTATATCTTGCTTAAGTCTTCAAACGAAGCCTGGATAAGGTCGTCAAGATTTTCGTAGTTTGAAGACAGGACATCAGCAATGTGAGAGCCTACAAATCTTATCCCCATCGCAAAGAGGAGGCGGGCAAGAGGTTTGGATTTGCTGGCATCAATGGCATCAAGCAGGTTGTTCGTGGATTTTTCCTTAAAGTTTTCGACCGTAGCAATATCTTCATATTTAAGATAATAAATATCTGCTGAATCCTTTATTATTTTTTTATTCAGGAGTTTTTCCACAACTGCAGGGCCCAGACCGTCTATGTCCATAGCTGGCTTTGATGCAAAATGGACAATTCTTTCGAATTGCTGAGCGGGGCATGCAAGTGAGGTACACCTGATTGCAACTTCACCTTCAGGTCTTTCCACATCCGATCCGCAAACAGGGCATCTTGCTGGCATTTTAAATTCCCTCTCTGTGCCATTGCGACGCTCTTTTATCGACATAATAATTTCAGGTATTATTTCCCCCGCCTTATGAACCAAAACCCAGTCCCCTATTCTGACATCCTTGCGATTGAGCTCATCTTCGTTGTGCAGTGTTGCATGAGAAACTGTTGATCCTGATATGCGAACAGGCTGCAGGACTGCAACGGGGGTGAGAGTGCCTGTGCGGCCAACATTTACAGTGATATCAAGGACTTTTGTTGTCTGCTGCTCAGGAGGATATTTGAATGCGGCAGCCCAACGGGGGTTTTTTGATGTCTGGCCAAGACGCTGCTGAAGAGCGAACTTATTGACTTTTATCACAATACCATCGGTTTCATATTGCAGGTCCCGGCGTCTATCGCGCCAGTTCTCAATATATTCCTTGATCTGCTCAAATCCAGTTGCTTTTCTTATGTTGGGATTTACTCTTAAGCCAATATCTTTGAGGAATGAAAGTAGTTTAAACTGATTTTCTATACTGAGGTTTGGGTTGGTTGCAGCACCATAAAGAAATATGTTTAATTTTCTTTGGGCAGTCATTTTATGGTCAATCTGGCGGAGCGAACCTGCTGCAGCGTTGCGCGGATTGGCAAATGTGGCAAGCCCCTCTTCTTCACGCTGCATATTTATTTTCTCAAACTCATCCTTTGCAAGATAAACTTCGCCCCGGACTTCAAGGCGGGGTGGGATTTGCGGCTTTAGGAGCTTTAAGGGTATGGTTTTTATAGTTCTTAAATTCTGGGTGATATCTTCACCAATTATTCCATCTCCACGGGTAGCTCCACTTGCAAAGCGCCCATCTTCATAAACAAGCGCCACTGCAGACCCGTCAATTTTAAGCTCGCATACAAATTCAACCTCATCTTCGGGCAGGCCCAGATCCTTATAAACCCTTTCAAGAAAATCCTTCAGTTCATCATAGTTAAACGCATCCTGCAGGCTTAGCATTTTTTCGCCATGCTCAACTGTTTTAAAACCACCCTCGAGAGTAGCTCCAATGCGCTGCGTAGGTGAATCATCAGTGATAAGGTCAGGGAATTTTCCCTCAAGAATCTGGAGGTTTTTCATGAGCCTGTCATAATCAGCATCGCTGATTATGGGGGCGTCTTTAATATAATAGTAATAATTGTGCTTATTTAGTTCTTCTTTAAGCTCACTTGTAAGGCTCTGGGCATCTTTTCTATCAGCAACTTTACTTGTGTCAGTGGCCAGCAGTTTCTCTAATATTTTATTCTCCTCCATCTAAATCTTCTTAGCTTCTTCTATAACCTTTATATAAATTTCTTCTTTTAGTCTAAAACCAGATTCTATAAGTTCGTTTAAGATGTTTAAAAAGTCATCAAAGGTAATCTCTTTTAACTTTAAATTTTTTAAAAGAACATATAAGGTACCTTTTGGAACAAGTCCTATTATTCTGGCAGCAGAACGGCCTAACGTTTCATCAATTAATACTTCATCTATTTTTAATTTCTTAGCCAGCGATAAAGTTGATAATTCTCCAAGTTCAAGTTCGAGGCTTGTTTCTACCAGTTTTTCAACTTTCATTACTTCAATAAAACCGTCTCCTATCTCTCTTTCTATCAATAATGCATCTGGTTGTTTTAATTTTTTACCTTCATCAACTATTTCTATTTTTACTTCTTGTGAAATAATAATTTTGTCAAATAAAGACTTTAAAAGACTGTATTTTTTAATTTTAGCAAGATAAATAAGTGGGGTTGCATTGGACACTATTTTACTCATTTGCTGCCTTCAAATCATCCCTTAAATCCTCAATAGTATAGGGGAAGTAAGTTTTTCTCTTTTTGGATTCTTCTATTACTTCCCAAAGGGACAACCTGGAAATTTTTGCAACCTGTCTTAGCGTTAATTTCCCTTCCTGATATTCTTCTAAAGATTTTTTTATAAGCCAATCCTTTGCAGACTGTTCAAGAAATCTTCTCAGGACCGTAGATCTATCCATTCCTTCCTTTTGCGCTATTTCATCTATTAATCTTGCAAGATTATCATTAACTCTTGTAGTTATTGTAACTGGCATTTTATACCTCCGTATTAAATTTATTCATTTTAATACAAAAATATAACAAATCGAATCTTAAAAAGCAAATTGTTATAAATTTATAAAGTTGCATGAAACTCAAATTTGTAATTATTGATAGTCTTTATTTAAAAATATTTTTTAGGTTCACTTTCAGGCCAGTAAAAATATATGAAGATGCAACCTCATTTTTTTTATAT
>JAHILC010000245.1 GCA_018897225.1 Actinomycetota bacterium | reverse complement strand
ATTTAATACTATTTATTTTACCAATTATACTAATGTTAATTATATTGTCAATATATTGTAAAAATATTTTACAGGTGGAATCTGTTGATATTGAAAGCGGCAATATTTCTGTCGCAGCATCAGGCGGGTGTCTGTACCTGGTCGGCTGGATTACAAAATAAAAGCTTAAAATTATTTTGTTTTATTAAAATACTATAGAGTAATCTGTAATTGTTTTTCCAGAATTTTTTTTACAAAAAGCTTGACAAAAGTACATACTTGTAATATTATTTGTATTAATACAAAAATATATAGTTTATTTGATAACTAAATAAGTAATTTTTAAGTAATAGAGGCGATGACTTACATTTCATTATTTGGGCATCTTAGAAATGTAACGAGCAAGTGATGCAACCGGCTATTATTTTTTTATTTCAAAAAAAATAATTAATAGCGAAAAGTTAAGCCATTTAGCCTCTACTTACAAAGGTTGGATGGCTTTTTTAGTTATCGGGAGAAAAAATGAAAAGAAATTTAAAAAATATAGTAGTTTTTACAGTAGCAGCGGTAGTTGTGCTTTTAGTTATATCCATGTTCCTGGCAGCGGCTCCCGACTCTGCTATAGAGGTTAAGGGGTCAAGCACCACACAGGAACAGGCCAGCACGGCAACTGCCGGCAAGCCGCAGGCGGTACTAAACGATTACGAAAATGCAGTGGCAGCCCTTATTAACAACTACAGGGTATCAAGCGGAATTAATCAAGTAGCATATGAGCCTACACTTACATATATAGCTAAATTTAGAAGCCAGGACTTAATGGATAGAGGCTATTTCTCTCACTACACTCCGGAAGGAACAACCGTATTTGACCTTCTTAGGGCAAATGGAATAACTGCTAAAATACGTGGAGAAAATCTGGGACAGGCAATGCCTGCAAGAATAGGATCTCCTGAAGCATTTTTAAACGCATGGCAAAACAGCTCCTCACACAACGCAAACATGTTAAGGGCCGGCTATAACTATATAGGTGTTGGAATGGTAGATAACGGAGACAGGATTGTAGTAACAACCGTATTTACAAATTAAATGTCAAATAAAAATTTTTATATAAATGTGGACGCAAAATAAGGCAAAAAGAACAAGAGCAGAAGAGGTTATTTACAAAATGAAAGACACAATTAATGGGCTGGACGCCTAATTAGCTTACCTTGAGTAAAAAAATAACCCTCCAGTTTAAGAAAGGAGCCGGGGGGTTGTTTTTTTAAATATACAACCTTTGTACATAAGTATATTCTCGTTAAGTTGTATTAATGAAACAAACATACATCTTGAATTCAAGGAAGGAAAGTTATAGCTTATAGGACATTACATATTCTGAAGAAAATCCTGCAGACCTGGCCAGAAAATAATACCTGACAATTTTCTTTTCCTTAAACCCTATACTCTCGTATAATTCTTTAGCCTTCGGGTTTGTGTTAATTACTTCAAGAATAACTTCATTAAAGCCTTTATTCTTTGCAAATTCGAATACCTTATTTATGAGCTGTGTTCCAATACCCAGTCTTCTAAAAGATTTGTCAACAGCAATAGAATCTATTCTTAAGACATCGTCTTTAATCTTCGGTGATGTTAGCTTATAAATCCTATAAATAAAATAACTTTGTAAAGGATTAAAATATTTCCTTAAATCCCTGTATTTGAATTCAAGAAAGGGTTTATTTTTATAATGCAGGCCAATAAGCCCTACAACATTTCCGCCCAGCAAAGCATAAAACACCTGGTCATCTTTCAAAGACCTGTTGCATATTGCAATTGCCTTCTCTTTGGGTTTTATTAAAGCTCTAATTTTCTGCTCGAAAGCGTCATAAAAGATTTCTATTGCGCGGATGCGCTGGTTTTTGTTTATACTATCTGCAATTTCTATATTTAATTTTTGCATTTTAATCAATCCGCTGTCATTTTAAAGATAAATAAGTTTTGGTTATATTATTAATTTTTTCATTTTATACCTGCCATTTTTTTAAATAATTGGATAAGTCTGGCGCATCCTTAAATTATTTTTTAATACAGGACCGCATCAAGGAAAGCTTTTGTTCTGGGGTGCCTGGGATTTTCAAAAAGCTCTGAGGCTATTCCCTCCTCCACTATTTGCCCTTCATCCATGAATATCACATGTGAGCCAACTTCTTTGGCAAAACCCATCTCATGGGTTACAACAAGCATTGTCATGCCACTTTTTGCAAGATCTTTCATTACATCAAGTACTTCTTTTACAAGCTCTGGGTCTAATGCGGAAGTTACCTCATCAAAAAGCATGGCATCGGGATTCATTGCAAGCGCTCTTGCAATTGCTACTCTCTGCTTCTGCCCGCCTGATAGCTGATTAGGGTAAGCTTCAATTTTATCTTTTAAACCAACCCTTGTAAGAAGGCCTACGCCAATTTTTTTTGCCTTCTCTGGTTTCATTTTCAGGACTTTAAGAAGCGCAAGTGTAACATTGCCAAGCACATTCATGTGGGGAAAAAGATTAAAGCTCTGAAATACCATTCCAATACGCTGCCTTACCTTGTCCTTGTTAACTTTTTTGGAAGTTATCTCCAGATCATCGAAAAAAATCTTGCCGGAAGTAGGTTCTTCAAGTAGATTTATTGATCTCAGCAATGTGCTTTTACCCGAACCGCTGGGTCCTATTATTACCCAAACCTCACCCTTTTTTATTTCAAGATTTACACCTTTTAGCACGTGCAGGTGACCGAACTTTTTATGTAAATCTACTATCTTTATCAAATTATGCCTCACTTTTCTTGAGTTTCTTTTCCATGTAGCTGACATACCTGGTAAGTGGGAGTGTAATTATGAGATAGATTATAGCAGCTGCCGTCAGTGATGAAGGATTCATTTTCCAGGTCATCATTTCTTTGGCTGTTCTCATAAGTTCTGCTATTGCAATTACAGATAGCAATGACGAATCCTTAATAAGGGCAACAAATTCATTGGTCAGAGGTGGCAGAACCCTTTTTATGGTCTGCGGTATTACAACATACCTCATTGCCTGCATGTAAGACATGCCAAGTGATCGTGCTGCTTCTGTTTGCCCCTTGTCTATGGATTCAATCCCTGCCCTGAAAATTTCTGATACATAAGCGCCGCTGTTTACTGATAATGCAACAATTCCGGCAACAGTTGCAGGAAGATTAATGCCTAAATAAGGCAGGGCATAATAAACAAAAATAATCTGCATTAAAAGAGGTGTGCCCCTGAATAAGTCAACATATGCAACTGCAAGCTGGCTTAGAACCTTGATTCTTGTGACCCTTATCACAGATGTGGTAAGCCCAATAATTATACCTATTATCTCTGATGTTGCTGAAAAAAATACTGTAAGGAGTGCGCCCTTTAATAGAAAAGGAAGGATTTCCCTTATTATGCTAAAAGAGAAATATTTTTGGAAAAGATCTGCAATTCCCTGCATTAAACAAACCTAAAAATTTATTATTGGAAATACTATTGATAAAAATAATTGGGGGATTTCTCCCCCAATATTATAGATCCTATAATTCTGGTGGTTTTGTTCCGAACCACTTTTCGTAAATTGAATCATAGGTTCCATCATCCATTAAGGTTTTTAGTGCGCCGTTTACAGCTGCAAGAAGCTCGGGGGTATCTTTTGCAAAAGCTATTCCTAGTTTTTCATCTGTTGTTATTACGAAACCTACTTTAAAACCTTTATTCTTCATTGAATATGAATATCCCAGATAAGAATCAGCAATAACAGCATCAATTCTTCCAGCCTTAAGATCTTCAAATGCCATTAATATATCATCATAAATCTTTGTAGTGCAGCCCTTGATATCTTTTGAAGCAAGCTCGCCCGTTGTTCCAAGTTGAACACCGGCAATTTTCCCATCCATCTTCTCAACTGCATCAATACCCGAGCTTTCTTTTGTTACTGCTGCCTGATCAGTCTTGAAATATGGAATGGAAAAATCCATTTCCTTTTTTCTCTCATCGGTGATAGTAATTGAAGAAATAGCCATATCATATTTATGAGAGATCAAAGCTGGGAAAAGGCCATCCCATGCTGCGCTTTGATAATCAAGTTTCAAGCCAATCTTGTCTGCAATTGCCTGAGTCAGGTCAACATCAAATCCAACAATTTTGTCGCCTTCAACATATTCCATTGGCGGCCAGGTTGTATCGCTGCCAACTGTAAGTACTCCAGGTTTGATTGTTTTTAACTTTGAAGTACCGGTATTTGCATTATCCTGCTTTGAACATGCGGCAAATACGCTTAGGACCATCACTATAGCAATAATAATTGCTACAACTGTAAATAGCTTATTTTTCATTTAAACTCCTCTGCTCAGTTTTTTGAAATGTATTATACAATAAAATTAAGCATGAACATAGATTAAACTCAAATAAAATTGATTTTGCAATTTTAGTAGAACTTTTTGAGTTATATTAGTGGCATTATTATATGAACTTTGCGTAGATATCTCCACAAAAAGATGTTTTTTGAGATAAAGTTGGTAGAATTTTTGAGATTGCTTCAGGACTAACCCAATTTTCCAAAGCTAATGTCATTGATGCACCCAAAGAATAATTAAACTTAACTTCACCAATAGTCACAAGATGTTTTACAATATCCATTGCCAAGTCAATGAATTCCTTTGTTGGAGTAAATTCAAAAGAAATAGTACCAACAGATTTAGACAAGCCTTTTAGAACCTTGTATTCATATCCTTCGACATCAATCTTGCAAAAAGCTGGCTTTCCATACTCCTGTACTAATTTGTCTAAAGTAGTCACATTTACCTTTGCAGACTTTTGCCATTGAAAAGCTGAAGTAGAAACAAAAAACATATCACTTGCTTTCAAGCTGTTTATCCATTCCTGCGACATTGATGAAACAACATGAGAATTACTTATCATAATTTCTTCTTCACCTTCAAAATCGCTAACTGCCTCATGTATTAAAGAGACTTGTTTATTGCTGCTGTATTTTTTCCTCAATTTTTTCATACAGATATTTTGAGGTTCTACAGATACGACTTTTGCCCCAAGCCTTAAAAAAACTTCAGTTCTGCTTCCAATGTTTGCTCCTATGTCAAAGCATAGATCACCTTTGGCGATGAACTGTGAATAAAATTTAATTAATTTTCTTCTGTTTATAATATTTGTTAAAACCAATGAAATGGTATAGATAACGTTATATAGCCTTAAAAATCTTGCTAAATTTACACATACAGTAAGCACCTTCATTGGTATTAAACCGGATTTAGTACAGCTTTCCTTATATACGCTTCTATTGTTAAAATTACTGATAAAACTAGAGATATAACTCATTTTTATATTTATCCTTAAAATTAGTTGACTAATAATAAATCTGTATAAAACAAATGATTTACCACCATAAATCGTAATTATTT
>JAHILC010000244.1 GCA_018897225.1 Actinomycetota bacterium | reverse complement strand
CATACAAAAAAAATATGAGATAATCTTTCTTTTTGATTGTCCAGATATTTGCTTATTATCTCTCTGGCATTTTGCAAATTCTTTATTGAAAAATCTAAAAGAATTATTCTTTCAAAGTCCTGGTATTCATTAAAAAGCCTGCCGTAGCCGCACCCGAGATCTACCAGTAATTTGTTTTTGCGCTGCTCACCTTTTAAAAATTTCCGAATTGCGATTCTTTCAGAGCCATCTTCATAAATCCTTTTATCTTCTTCCCAGAATTCCCTGTAATCATAATTTTCATAATCTGATTGTCTTATACCCAACCTTTTTTCTCTTCTTCCTCTTTAAAAAATTTTACAATGAAAATTTTATCAAAATGACATCCTCGTTTTTTACCATATATTCCCTGCCTTCAATACGGACCTTGCCTTCCTCCTTTGCCTTGTGCATTGAACCAATTGAAAGCAATTCTTTGCACCCTATTACATCAGCTTTAATAAAACCTCTCTGCATATCCGTATGAATTTTACCTGCAGCTTCAATTATTTTGCTGCCGGTTTTTAATGGCCAGGCTCTGGTCTCATTTTCATTTAGAGTATAAAAGGTAAGCAAATTCAGCATACTGTAACATTTTTTTATAAATATATGCAAACCGTTTTCTTCAAGCCCGAGCTCCTTTCTATAAATTTCTCTTTCATTATCGCCAATTTCTAAAAGCTCAGCTTCAAGCTTGCCAAATATTTTAATAACTTCGTTTTGTCCTGCTCCTGCGATGATTTTATTATATAAATCGATGCTACGGCCGTCATCTCCCATATTGGCAACATATAAAACAGGTTTAAGGCTTAATAAGTTCAAATCCGAAAAAAATTCAGGATTTCTGCTCTGAATATTATTTAAGCCTGATAAATCGCCCTTGCTGAATTCGTCTATAAGGTGATTTATCAGTTCCAGGTCATTTTTTGCCTGGATATCCTGTGATTTTGCAATCGCTGCAAGTTTTTCCCTTTTTCGTCCAAGAGTTTCAAGATCAGCCAGCATAAGTTCTGTATTTATAATTTCCATATCATTCTCCGGTTTTATTTCGGAAGATATATGAGATACATTATCGTCTTTGAAGCACCTTACTACATGGGCAATGACATCAACTTCGCGAATATGAGATAAAAATTTATTACCTAGCCCCTCTCCCTTACTGGCGCCTTTAACAAGCCCTGCAACATCAAGAACCTTTATGGAAGCATAAGTGGTTTTAGCTGAATTATAAATTTTTGAAAGTTTTTCTAAATTACCATCAGGAACATTTATCAAACCAACATTTGGCTCTATGGTGCAGAAAGGATAGTTTGCAACAGCAGCGTTTGCTTTTGTAAGGGTATTATAAATGGTTGACTTTCCAACATTGGGTAAACCTATTATTCCAACTTGCATTTTATATCTGTTTAATTATCTTTTTAATAGATATAGGCAAATCAAATTATAAAACTTACTGCATAAATAAAAAATGTTTTTAAATGTATAAATTAAACTTACCACCGAGTTACTCCCCATGTCGGGCGAACCCTAAAAAAAAGTCCTGTATTTGCATACAGGACTTTTACACTAAATTTCGCTATTTCTTTTTGCCTTTAGCTTTTTCTTTTTTTGCCATTATCACACCTCGCTTTGCTAATACAGTTTATAATTCTGTGTAAAATGTTAAACCTAAAATTAATTAAAATCAATACTTTGTATATAATTTTTTTTTAACACAAATTTAATCAAATTTTAATATTTATAATACTTATTTGTGCAAACAATACAGCAAAATTGTTTCGAATATAAACACTGTGAGCTAACTATTACTTAAAATTAGGAAGTTAGGGTTAATATTCTGCTGAATCTAAAAGTCTATTCCATAAATTGGAAATTTCTAATTTTTCTGTCCATCTTTTTAAATAATCGAAATCAAGCTTTTCTTTTTGAACCTCGTATACTCTTAGGACATCCTTGAAATGTTTTTCACTACCTCCTGAAATTTTTGACCATAATAATTTTTCGAGAATAGTATCTTCAGGAGTAGATACGTAAATAAAAAAATTTAAAAATTTTGTTTTTCTACGCCTTGAAAACCTGCTTATATCAAAGGTACTTTCTGTTAAAATCCAGAAATCAATTTTGTCTCCAACTTCAAAATCAATGACATTAAACGAAGTTTTTTTATCCAAGGACTCCAGAATAGCTTTTTCACTTATATAGTATTTCTCAAGTGGAAATGAAAATAAAATTTTATTTATATCAGTTTTTTTCAGATTAATTATTATGTCGATATCATGAGTTAATCTTGGTTCTCCCTGCATGCTTGAAACTAATGAGCCTGTAAGCATATAGTCAATATCATTTTGGTCTAGAGTTAATACAACTTTTTTTAATAATTCCTGTTGTGACATTTTATTAACCTTTCAATATAAATCTTTCTTACTTCCATATAGCTAAGGCAGGGGTGTCTTTCCTTTAATCCTTCAAAGAAAAGCGTTTTTCCAAAATCAGTCAATTCAAAACTTTTAAGAAGCCTTTGCTGGGGCGACATTTTTTTTAGTATATTTATATATACACTATGGCTTTGATGATCTGAATTGCTTTTAATAACTGAATTAATCATATTCTTATTCTAATATAAAAAATCATTTTTTTTTAGTTGAACTTTTACGAATTGGTTAAATCCGAACTGCTGTTAAGCTTACTCGTTCAATAATAAGTCAATATTTTCTAATATTTCTTTCAAAATTTCTTCTGGTATT
>JAHILC010000243.1 GCA_018897225.1 Actinomycetota bacterium | reverse complement strand
TACAAGAATTGGCCTGTCCGGAGATATAAGTGATGCATTATTTATGTAAGTAACAAGGCTCTCTTCAGTATAAACAATATTCATTCCACGACCGCCCAGGACATAAGAAGGCCTTACAAGAATAGGATAACCAATTTTTCGTGCAATAATCCTTGCCTCTTCTGTTGTAATAGCAGTTCCATTTTCAGGTTGAGGTATTTTCATCTTACTTAACATATTGCCAAATCTTTTCCTATCTTCTGCGAGATCAATATTATCCGGTGAAGTTCCGAGTATATTTACTCCTGCCTGGTGAAGCCTGAGGGCAAGTTTCAAAGGAGTTTGACCTCCAAATTGAACTATCACGCCATGTGGTTTTTCTGCTTCAACAATATTCATCACATCTTCAAATGTCAGTGGCTCGAAATATAACCTGTCTGATGTATCATAATCAGTGCTTACTGTCTCCGGGTTACAATTTATCATAATTGTTTCATAACCATCTTCGTGCAGCGCATAAGAAGCATGCACGCAGCAATAATCAAATTCTATTCCTTGCCCTATCCTATTGGGCCCACTTCCAAGTATGGCAATTTTTCTTTTTTCTGAAGGCCTGATTTCATCTTCAGATTCATAAGTGGAATAATAATAAGGTGTGTAGGCCTCAAATTCTGCAGCACATGTATCAACAGGCTTAAATGTTGCAATAACCGAATATTCCTTCCTCAAGCTTCTTATTTGCTCTTCATTGCATCCGCACAAATAGCCTATCTGAATATCAGAATACCCGTATCTTTTTGCGGCATATAACTTTTCCTTTGTAAGATTATTGATACTGCATTTCCTAAAATCATCTTCAAATTCTACAAGCTGCTTGATATTATTTAAAAACCATGGATCAATTTTTGTAAGGTTATATATTTCTTCAACACTATGGCCAAGCTCAAAAGCAAGTTTTATATAAAATACTCTGTCCTGGTTAGGAATTGAAAGATTGTTGCTTAGAAGTTCCTTTTTTATATTGTCATGCCCATCAGAACCAAGCCCATACCTGTCAATTTCAAGAGACCTTATTGCTTTTTGAAGCGCCTCTTTAAAAGTCCTTCCTATTGCCATTGCCTCTCCAACAGATTTCATTCTTGTTGTAAGGCTAATATCTGTGCCTGGGAACTTTTCGAATGCCCATCTTGGAAATTTAACAACAACATAATCTATTGATGGCTCAAAACAGGCGGGAGTCTTTTTAGTAATATCGTTTGGAATCTCATCAAGAGTGTAGCCTATAGCCAGCTTTGTGGCTATCTTTGCTATTGGGAAACCTGTTGCCTTTGATGCAAGCGCGCTGCTTCTTGAAACTCTAGGATTCATCTCAATTACAACCATCTTGCCATTTTCAGGATTTACAGCAAACTGTATATTAGAGCCACCTGTTTCAACACCTATTTCCCTGATTATAGCAAGAGAAGCTTCGCGCATATTTTGATATTCAACATCTGTTAACGTCTGGGCTGGCGCAACTGTGATGCTGTCGCCAGTATGAACACCCATAGGGTCAAAATTCTCAATTGAACAAACTATAACAACATTGTCGTTACTGTCTCGCATAACTTCAAGCTCGTATTCTTTCCATCCTGCCACAGACTTCTCAACAAGAACTTGTGAAACCGGCGAAAAGTCTAATCCTCTGGTTACTATTTCTTGAAACTCTTCCTTATTGAAGGCTATTCCTCCACCAATTCCACCAAGCGTAAAGCTTGGCCTTACAACAAGTGGAAATTTGAGCTTATTGCTTATATCAAGAGCTTCTTTGGCGCTGTGCGCATACCCGCTTGGAGGAACATCAAGATGGATATTTTTCATGGCTCTTTTAAATTTTTCCCTGTCTTCGGCTTTATTTATAGCATCAACACTTGCGCCTATCAATTCAACGCCATATTTTTCAAGAATTTTTTCTTTTGCCAGCGCAACAGCAATATTCAGCCCTGTCTGACCACCAACCGTTGGCAATATTGCGTCTGGTCTTTCTTTCTTAACTATTTTAGCTACATATTCTGAAGTCAAGGGTTCGATATATGTCCTGTCTGAAAACTCTGGATCAGTCATAATTGTTGCAGGGTTTGAATTGACAAGTATTACCTTATAGCCTTCTTCTCTTAGAACTTTACACGCTTGAGTTCCGGAATAGTCAAATTCACAAGCTTGTCCGATTACTATCGGACCTGAACCTATTATCATTATTTTCTTTAAATCTTTTCTTTTAGGCATTGCTCTTCTCTATTAGTTCTTTAAAATCTTTAAATATATATCTTGAATCGTAAGGCCCTGGCCCAGCTTCAGGATGATGCTGTATACTGAAAGCTTTTATTTCAGGATATTCGATTCCTTCAATAGTATTATCATTTAAGTTCATGTGAGTTATTTTATAAGAAGATCTTTTTATTTTTTTAAGTGACTGGCGATAAATTGCAAAACCATGATTTTGCGTGGTTATTTCAACTGCGCCTGTTTTTAAATTTTTTAAAGAAAATCTAACTCTTATTGAAGCGTCAAACGAATCGTCGTTTTCTTTGGCCTCGTCTCCAGATTTATATTTTGGTTTTTCCAACTTAAAACTTACAAAACCTAATTCAAATTGCTTGCCTGTGTAATCGCGAATGGGAAACATTTCTTCAAACAACTCTTGTAATTCTTTCTCCCATAGTTGATTCCAACTATC
>JAHILC010000242.1 GCA_018897225.1 Actinomycetota bacterium | reverse complement strand
AGATATTGAAAAAATTATATTACACTCTGTTAGCATATTTAAAGGAATTGATATTCTTATAAATAATGCGGGAGATAGTAATTTCATAGATTTTTTAGAGGATTCTATGGAAAATTTGACCTATTTGCTTGATGTTAATGTTAAGAGTATATTTCTGCTTTCGCAAATGGCTGCAAGAGAAATGATAAAAAGAGGGGGTGGCAGTATAGTAAATGTAACATCCATTTCCGGCATTGCTGTAAATGCTCCAGGATTAACTAGTTACTGTACATCAAAGGCAGCGGCGAATATGTTAACTAAAGGAATGGCAAAAGATTTAGCAAAACGCAATATAAGAGTGAATGCAATTCTGCCCGGCAGTATCGATACTCCGCTTACATGGAGAAAAGCTTCCGAAGAAATTATTAACATGACAAAAGAAATGACACCTTTAAAAAGAATAGGTACTCCCGAAGAGATTGCCAAAATGATTGTTTTTCTTTCTACTGATGACTCTAGTTTTATAACCGGATCGCTAATTGTAGTAGACGGAGGCTTAACTTTATGATAAAAAAATATGATAATATTTTTAGTTTTTATAAATTAGAGCAATCTAGGAGCTTGTCCGAGAATGTGAATTTATTTTTTTTAAACACTATATATAGTATTAAGATATATTATTTATACTGTATATTGTGTTTTCAATTTAAGAATTTTCATTCTAAGACAAGCTCCTAGCATAAAATAGGAGTTTAAATCTTCTACGCTTACTTCTAAAACTTGTTTTGGATTATCAGGATTTCTCGGATTGAATGGATGTCCTGTTTTTGGATCAACTGGACTCAATTCTCCTAATTTTCCCATAATAATTGTATTAGCCCCTATTGCTATCATTGTCCCAGCACTTTGAGCAAAAAGTGGAATTATTACTTCAAATTCATTTGTATGACTTTTAATTAATTTTACTATCCTTAGTGGAGCTAACATATCTCCACCCCTAGTGAAAAGAAATAAACTTATTTTTTTCTGTATTCCAATATTTTCTAAATGTCTATTAATTATAGGAACCACGTCATCCCCTATTTGCGTTGTAAATGGGTTTCTGTCACCAGTAATATAAGTAATTAACCTGGATCCTCTTTCATTTTCTATTTTTTTAAATATTTCTTCTCTATCCATAATAAATTCTTTTTGTTATTTTTTAATTTTTAATTATCTTAAAATTATAACAACAAATAAAATATAAAGAAATAACATGCTAAAAACTGTTAGCATCTAAAATTTCGGGATAGATTATCTTCAAATCTCTTATTCCAGTAATTATCCCATTCTCCATTTATTTTAAGTAATCTAAGTCTAAGCATCTTAGCTGCATTTTTCTCATACCAGCTCATGCCTCGCAGTTTAAATCTTCTTGCTACTAAAATATCGACCGTTTTTTCAACTGCACCTGAACCCAGTATTCCAACCTTTTTATAGTTTTCTATTCCATCAGCATTTGACCTTATATACTTAAAAAGATCCTTTAACTTGCCAGACCTGTCCGGGTCTCTACAACGGGCTATGTCAAGACCTACATTTTTAAGAAGAGCAGCCGCTTCGCCATAATAGGCAAGTTCAGCAAGGTTATCTACAAGTTCGGCGTTTTCTTTTCCATAGGCTAAATTTATGTTCTTCTTTAAGTGCCATAGATCAAGAAGATATATTGCCTTTGGAAACATTTCTTTGGCAAGCTTCTTTATCCAGGGTATTCCATCTGATACAAATATTACCTTATCTGCACTAAACACACCCATCTTATGACAGGACAAGTAGAAGTTTTGCCTAAACTTTTCTACTCCATCAAGTGATGCATAGACATTTTTATCAAGTATTAGATTTCTTGTTTTGGATAGCCTAGCTGACTGGCTATATATTATTCCTACCTTTGTATCCATCCAGGACTTTGTATACCTGTCATTTATTCCCGTGGAATCAACCTGGACTATAGCTAAGCTCTTTTTAGCAATCTCGGCTGGAAATGTTGCTGACTTGTCAAATGCAGCAACTCTTTGCTCCTCATCTTGGCCAAGGAGCTTTGCTCCTTCTGTACTTACAATACCTGCTATTTTCTGTGGGCTTACTTGTATGTGTGCAAGTTTATCCATATGCCTTGATGTTTTTGCATATGGGAGATCTGTTACCATATCAAGTACTACCTCAGTTGCTCGCAAGCTGTGTTTGGCGCCATTTGCCAGTCCTATAGCATCATCTAGAGGATAATAGTTTTTGCCGCAAGCCTTGCAGATCATTCTTGATCTTGCATATGAAACTTTTCCACCAATAGTTACAACTATTCGCCTGTCTTTTCCATCCTTTAGTAGTTTGCTTCCACAGCTACATCTGGCACGTTCAATTACCAGTCTTTCAATACCTGTAAAAATATCTTTTATTATTTTTTCAAAGATCTCTTGTCTTAGGTCAACAGCTTGCCTCTCTATGTGGTTTAAGCTAAAATTCTCAAGCCTTAGTTTGACTTTTCCCAAGCATAATTCTATGCTTTTCATATGGCACCCTTTATTAAGTTGCCTTTGTTGTAATAACAACTATTTTAAAGCAGGGGCCTACATTTTTCTAATATTTATCCCGAAATAATAGATGCTTCCCTTTATATTTATATATTCTTAATCAATTTTATATCTTGAAATCTTCTTATAGTATTTATT
>JAHILC010000241.1 GCA_018897225.1 Actinomycetota bacterium | reverse complement strand
TCTGATATTACTCCAGGTAAAACTTTATTATTTTTAGATGAGATTCAGGAATGCCCTAACGCTATAGTTTCATTAAGGTATTTTTATGAACAATTTCCAAATCTTCATGTTATCGGAGCAGGATCATTGCTGGAGTTTGCTCTATCTCAGGAAGATTTTAAAATGCCTGTAGGCAGAATACAATATGTTTATTTAAAACCCCTTTCTTTTTTAGAGTTTCTTGATGCAATTGGAGAAGAAAAAATAAGAAATATGATTGAAAATTTAAGTCAGAATAATTTGCCCTCCAAAGTTATCCATGAACATATACTTTCTTTTATAAAGTTATATTCTGTTATCGGAGGAATGCCTGCTGTTGTTTATGAATATATTAATTCAAGGGACATAAAGAGGTGCTTAAATGTCCAAACTATAATTATTCAAACCTATCGTGATGATTTCGGAAAATATGCAAGCAGAGTAAAATATAAATATCTTCAAAAAATATTTTATGGTGTTGCAAAAATGGTGGGCAAAAAATTCAAATATTCAAGTATAAACAGTGATATGCAGTCAAGAGATTTAAAAGAAGCGCTGATTTTACTGGAAAAAGCAGGTGTAGTTTTCAGGGTAAAACACACCAGTGGAAACGGGCTTCCGCTTGAAGCCGAGTCAAAAGAAAATATATTTAAAACAGTTTTTTTAGATATAGGATTAATGCAGAATATATGTGATCTTGGTAGTGATATTTTTTTAACCTCCAATGAAGATTTCATAAAAGTTAATGAAGGGGCTGTAGCAGAGCAGTTTGTAGCCCAGGAATTACTTAATTACCAGGATTGTTATACACAACCATCATTATATTATTGGGTAAGAGAGGCTAAAAACAGCAGCGCAGAAGTTGATTACGTAATTCCCTGTTGCTCAAAAGCTATACCGATTGAAGTGAAATCCGGGAAAACCGGAACTTTAAGAAGCATGTATCTATACTTAAAAAAAGCCAATCTTTCAGTTGGAGTGAAAATTTCCCTGCTCCCGTTTGATTATACGCTTCCCGTTATATCAATTCCTTTTTACGCTATCAAAAAAATACCGGAGCTTATAAGCGGTTATATTTAAATGCATAAGAACTCGCTTATGGATCCCCTAAGGTATAAATAAAGTATATGCCAAGGTATTTGTCTAAAGTTAATAATGCATTTGCCAAAAAGTATTTATTTTAAATAAAAAAAGGGATTTTGGATAAAAAGTAAGCAGAAATATTTTTTGGAAATATAATTTATGTAAAATTTATGATTACACCTGACGGTTTTAGACAAGGCTTTACTTAAGAAAAACTTATTTCTTTTTAAAAATCCGAATAATCACAGTCTATATAATCATTCTGTGTATAGTCATCAAATGAGTCTGCCACAGCAAGTGTCTTGGGTGGGGGCCTGTCTCTTTTAAACTCATATATGCCAAGGTAGTCAAGAATCTTCCTTACAATCTTATAATCTTCTATAAAGGCAATAATCCGGCAGCGCTTAAATCTTATCAAATATTTCTGAAATATCCTTAATAATCATTGCGCTATTCTTTAGAATTTTATTATATAATTTTTCAGCCTTGCCGCCAGTATGGTCCCTGTCTTTTATTCTTTTACCTTCAATAATAATAACTTTCTTCCCACGCTCCTGTGCTTCTTTAACGGAAACCAGGTTGGAAAAATTTCCATGCCCAAACTCAATTTCAGGCAAAACCACTATATCGCTTGATTTTATAAATTCTAGATTTTTGTTTTGGGAATAAAGACTGATAGGAGAGAAAGGAGCTTCGCTGACATATGAAATACCAAGCATTTCGGAGGTATCAAGGTCTGTATCAAAATTATTTACCACACCACAGGAAACAGTATATCCTCTGTTATATAAAAGGTTAATGATCGGGGAAGCCGCTCCCCCGCCTCCGATTACATGAACCTTTACATCCCTTGCATCAGCGGGCGCTTCAAAAACAGGATTGAAAGTCGGGCTTATGTAAAGCTTTCCCGTAAATGGATTTTTACCCACATAAATATCACTGTTAAATACCTTTTTTATGTTTTCTTTAGTAATTGTGTCGTTTATTTCTCCATAACCAAAAACCATGCCATTTTTTAAAAGAATAGCTTTTTTGCTGTAATTTGCTGCAAGGTTAATGTCATGGAAAATCCCGATGATGGTTTTCCCTTCATCGGTATTGAGTTTGTAAAAAAGGTCCATTATTTCAATCTGAAAATTAATATCAAGGTGTGATGTCGGCTCATCCAGCAGTATTATAGGCGTATCCTGTACCAAAGCCTGCGCTATTATAACCCTTTGCTTTTCACCGCCAGACAGTTCATTAAACCTCCTTTTGTAAAGTGGAAGAGTCTTTGTCTTTTCCATCACGGCTTCAACAATATCAAAATCCTGCTTCTTTTCCCTGCCAAACCTTGATACATAAGGAAATCTCCCCATCAGTACCAGCTCGCCAACAAGAAAATTAAATCCAGCATTGGAATATTGAGGTACAACTGCAACCAGTTTCGCTATTTCTTTTGAATTAAGATTTTGTAGGCTCCTGTCCTTTACTATTATTTCACCCTTATAATTCTTTAGTACCTTGCTTATCAGGTTAATAAGCGTACTCTTACCCGAGCCGTTCGGCCCAAGTATTGATAAAAAACATCCGCTTGCAACATCAAAATTAATATTGTCAAGCACATTGGATCCATCATATGCAAAACTTAAGTTTTTAATTGTAAGAATTTTCTCTTTCATTTAGCTAAAAAATTTCCCTTTTTGACCTTAAAAGCAGGTAAATGAAAAATGGAACGCCTATTATGGACGTTATTATTCCGACAGGTATCTCGCGCGGGGAAAGAATTGTCCTGGCAATAGTATCGGAAAATAAAAGAACAATACCACCAGCGATGGCAGAAGTTGGGTAAAGCACCTTGTGGTCCGGCCCAACAATAAGCCTCATTATATGCGGAGTTATGAGACCGACAAAACCAATTATACCGCTGACTGATACTGCCGCAGCTGCAATTAGCGAAGCTAAGACAAGAAGGATTTTCTTTACCTTTTCAGTTTCAACCCCAAGCTGCGAAGCTCTTTCGTCACTTAATGATATTAGATTCAGATCCTTCATAAAAAAACTGCTTACTACAAGCAGTACCAGTATTACGGGAGCGATGGTAAAAAACTGTAGCCATGTAGAAGACGTAAATCCTCCCATTAACCAGAAAATTACTTTTGCAAGATCGGAGGTGCGGAATATCAAGATAAAAGAATTAATGGAGCTGATCAGCGCGCTTATTGCTACTCCTGAGAGCAGCAGCGTGACCACTGAAATCTTGCTCTTTATTCGGGAAATATTATAGACAAGAAAAGTTACTGCTATTGCCCCGCCAAAAGCCAAAATGCTTGCTGCTGAAAGGTTTAAGAATTTTACTCCCGACATTATCAGGAGTCCGATAGTAGCGCCAAGTGATGCTCCGCTCGATACTCCTATTATGAACGGGTCTGCCATTGGATTTCTAAAAATTCCCTGAAAAATAAC
>JAHILC010000240.1 GCA_018897225.1 Actinomycetota bacterium | reverse complement strand
TCATGGTCAGCAGAAACTTCAGGACTTGCCATTTTTTCAACAAGCCTGTTGTAATTATCTTCGTATGTTTTTACTTTTTCCAGTATTGTAGACATTTTAAATCACTGAAATTATAAGTATTTATTATTCTGTATAATTATAAAACAAAATGTTCAAGCTAAGCATTTACCGAAACATTGTCCTGGCGAATTATAATTTTATCATCACTGGGCTCATTCTGCTCGGCTGTTAAAACTTCCTTAAAGGAGCTTACGGCAACTTCGATCTGTGAGTCATCGGGCTCTCTTGTAGTTATTCTTTGCAATAATAGTCCGGGATAAAAAATTATATTAATTATTTTAAACCTGCTGAATTTTCCGGCAAGCCTGATCAACTCGTAGGAGATTCCGGCAATAACAGGTATGAGTACTATTCTTGATGCAATCCTCCAAATTATTGGTGGTTTTCCCAGCAATGCAAAAATCAAAATTGAAACAACCATTACAATAAGAAGAAAGCTTGTTCCGCACCTAAGGTGCAGCCTTGAATATTTCCTGATAGTTTCTGGATTTAAATTTTCCAGTTCCACTCCATGTTCATAGGCAGCAATTGTCTTGTGTTCAGCGCCATGGTATTGAAAAAGCCTTTTAATATCTTTAAGAAGTGAAACAATAGCTATGTAGACAAGAAAAAAAACTATTCTTACCAGTCCTTCCAGCAGATTATAAACAACAGAACTTTTAAAAAAGTTGCTGAAAGACCTTCCAATCAGTGTAGGCAGGACAAAAAAAATACCAACTGTAAATAAAAGGGCAATTACAACTGAGATTGCCATTTGCCTGTTAGAAAATTTTACTTCATCGCCTGTGGCTTCGCTAACCGACAGGCTGAGGGCTTTAAAACCTAACGCAAGGTTTTCACCCAGCGCTACAATACCCCTGATAAAAAAGAAGCCTAATACCTTCTTTTTACTCATCAGGGAAATTTCTTTAAAAATCTTTGTCGATATTGTCTGGTCAGGACGTCTGACTGCAATTGCCCAAAAGCGCTTGCTTCTCATCATTACGCCTTCGAGTACTGCCTGTCCGCCAACCTGTATTTTTTTTGTAGTGCAATTGCTATCATGTTCAGGCATCAAAATCACTTTATAACTTTTTTGAGTCTCTTCTGGAACCTGTCTACTCGTCCACCCGAATCAACAAGTTTTTGTTTTCCAGTATAAAAAGGATGGCAGTTTGAGCAAATTTCTACCTTTAATTCTTTTTTTATAGATTTTGTTTGAAACGTATTGCCGCAGGAACATGTTACAACACAATCATAATAAGCCGGATGTATTTCTTTCTTCATAACTTTAGCCTCGCTATCTATTAAACTGTAATTTTCTCTATTTAAATTTTTTAAGTATTATTCGTTTCAAAAGTGGTATACTACCACAATTAAATTAATTCGTAAATAAACTAATGCCCGCAAGTTCTTCAGAGCTGTACCCGTAACATACAATATGGTGATGATTATTTATATTGCTCATACTTCTTATGTCCGGGAATTAAGGGTAGGTTTATTGTTTTGCTGGAAACTTGCTTTAATTATATTCAAGAAGTCCTGATTCGTTTTTGTCTTTCTCATATAATCAATTAGCTGCTCTATGGCAACTTCAGGCTCTTTTTCATGAAGTATTCTTCTAAGCTTCCATACGTGTCCAGCCTCTTCATCATCCATCAGGAGTTCTTCTTTTCTGGTGCCTGACCTTGTTATATCAATTGCAGGGAAAATTCTCTTATCTGCAAGCTTTCTGTCAAGATTAATTTCCATATTTCCAGTACCTTTAAATTCTTCAAATATTACTTCATCCATCCTGCTGCCTGTTTCAACCAGCGCTGTAGCCAGAATGGTAAGGCTTCCCGCAAATTCTATATTTCTTGCAGCTCCAAAAAATCTTTTTGGCGGGAACAACGCAGTGGAATCAACTCCACCCGAAAGCACTCTTCCGCTTGCGGGTAATGAGAGATTGTAAGCTCTGGCAAGTCTTGTAATACTGTCAAGAAGGATTAAAACATCCTTGCCATGTTCAACAAGCCTTTTTGCCCTTTGCAGAACAAGCTCTGATACCTGAATGTGGTTTTCGCTTGGCTGGTCAAATGTTGAGCTGATAACTTCGCCTTTTACCGACCTTTCCATATCTGTTACTTCTTCAGGCCTTTCGTCAACAAGCAGTACCATAATATATACTTCAGGATTATTTGTTGCCACGCTGTTTGCAATGTCTTTTAAAATTGTCGTTTTTCCTGCTTTTGGAGGCGATACTATAAGTCCTCTCTGCCCTTTTCCGATAGGTGAAATAAGATCAATTATTCTTGCTGATATATTATGGGGTGTAGTCTCAAGCCTTAATCTCTGCATCGGGTATATAGGCGTCAGCGATTCGAAAGGTTTTCTTTTTCTTACAAATTCAGGATCACTGTCATTAACTTTTTCAATTCTTAACAGGGCATTATATTTTTCATTATCTTTTGGGGGTCTTACAACACCAAAAACCTCGTCACCCTGCCTCAGGTGAAATCTTCTTATTTGTGATTGAGACACATATATATCGTTCGGTCCCTGTAGGTAACCATTAGTTCGAAGGAATCCATAGCCCTCTGAAAGTATGTCAAGAATTCCTTTCATCTTCTCTTCATACACTTCGAGTTCGCCTTCAAACTTCCTTTCAGGTTCAGCATCCTCTGCTTGTACTTTCCCAAATTCTTCTTCAGTTTCTGCCGCTGGTTGCTTTTTTATCTCAAGGCTGATATTCTCAGCTGCAGCGGACTTGTCTTTTGATGAAAGTGGTAAATTAGGAATTGCCTTAAGCATCTTCTCTATCAAAGCCTCCTTCTTTAAATTTGTTGTACCTGAAATATTTAATTCTTTTGCTATTTCTTTAAGCTCGGCTATTACCTTGCCCTCTAAAACATCCCTGTTTAATTCTTTTAGCTCTTCTAACAATTATTTCTCCTTTCAAAAAACCCATTTATCTACTATTTACATGGGGGTATATTTTTCAACTTTTTACTATTATTTCTAAAGAATTGTAAAATTAAAAAAATTTATCAAAATTATTCCAAAACTAACTAAAAGTAATTATTTATTGGAGTTAATTAAGATAACATTATTATCGTCAATTTTTTGAAACTTATGAATATAAAAGAAGAATTTTTACCTTATTTAATTTATAAACAAACCTTGTAGCAAAGATAATATATAGTTATTTAAAAAAAAGCAAGGAATTTTTAATTTGGAAAAAGCGGGTATTTGGTGAGCTCCACCTAATTCAACAAAATGTTATATAGCACAGCACTGCTCTGTAAAAGCAAACTCAATTCCATTTTTTATTGCAAAATCAACAGTCTTTTCGGACGGGAAGGCTATGGTATTTATCCCCCTGCTCAAGAGCTCCATTTCCACCTTTTCAGATTCCTCACCAG
>JAHILC010000023.1 GCA_018897225.1 Actinomycetota bacterium | reverse complement strand
TGGTCAAGGGGTTCATTTCTTTTCTTTGCAGAATCTATAAAAATCTTCAAGTTTTCTACAATTTTTTCCTGGCCAATAAAATTAGAAATATATTTTGGGCGAAGACTTTTGTCTAACTCGCTGTCTTCTTTTTTGTACTTTGGAGTTATAAAACTTAAGTCTTCTTCACGGTTATTATTATGCGTAAGCTCTTCGCCTTCATGTGATTTATCGGAATTGTTGCTGCTATCTTGTTTGATGGTTTATACCTCCTTAAGGGCAAGTTTTAGAATTTCTTCCGTCCTCATATTCTTTAAGTCTTCAGCGTTTATTTTTTCAATGACTTTATCTATTTCTCGGACGTTATAACCTAGCGCTTTTAAAGCTTGCCTTACTTCAGATATTTTTTCATTTTCAAAGATGCCAGTCGTTTTCAAATTATCAAACTCACTTTCTTCAAGTTTGTCCTTAAGCTCGACAATCATTCTTTCAGCAAGCTTTTTTCCAACACCGGGAATTCGCCTGATAAAATCCACGTCCTTGGAAAGTATTATCCTTGTCAGTTCATCCACAGAATATATGGAAAAAGAGCTCAAGGCAATTTTTACTGAAATCCCTGAAACACTGATTAATTTTAAAAACAGATCTTTTTCTTCCTCGCTGTCAAATCCGATAAGCCTGATTTCATCTTCCCTTATATGTGTATAAATATTTAAAGAAGTAACGTTTCCAATTGCAGGAAGTTTTTCATAAGTCCTGCTTGAAATTAGAACTTCAAATCCAACTCCGCTTATATCTATAATTACTCTTGTCGGGTGTTTCTCTATAAGTTTTCCGCAAATCCTGGCTATCATTTTAAACCCTGTTAATTATCACTATCTGGTTATTATTAACTCACTAAATAATTCCTATCATTTTAAATAACTATCTACCCTATCTATAAATTTGCTCATGCTTGCATGGCAAAGCGCAATGCCCATAGCATCCCAGGCGTCATCTTGTTTTGGAAAGTATTCTTCTTTAACACCAAGTATTATTTTTACCATATATTTTATTTGTTTTTTCGTTGCTCTTCCATAACCAACTACTGCTTGCTTTACCTGAAGAGGCGTATATTCATAAATTTTAAGATTGTTTTTGCTTCCGGCAAGCAATAAAACTCCCCTTGCCTGTCCAATAGCCAGCGCCGTCTTAACGTTTGCACTGAAAAAAATATTTTCTATTGCAAGACAATCCGGGCAGTAGTGATTTATAATTTCTTCCAGGGTTTCGTAAATATTTTTTAACCTCTGGTGAGTTTGCAAGCTTGATTTTGTAATTATACAACCACAGTAAACAGGTGTATATCTGCTTCCTTTTATATCTAAAATACCTATACCTGTAGTTTCAAGACCAGGATCTATGCCTAATACTCTGATTAGATCATTTCCCATGTCATTTGTTTTTTGAAAATTTATATCTATTCGACCTCTTCTAAAATCTCATCACTTAATTCAACATTTGAATAAACATTCTGTATATCGTCAGAGTCATCAAGTAAATTTATAAGCTTTAAGACTTTTTGCGCATCTTTTTTTGAAACTTCAACTGTTGTTTTGGGAACATATGTGATTTCGCTGGATTTAATTTCTACATTATTTTTTTCAAGATTTTTTCTTAAATTCATGAAATCTGCAGGATTGGCTGTTATTTCATAAAAATCGTTTTCCTCCTGAATATCTTCGGCTCCCGAATCAATTACATTTAACATGAAGGCTTCCTCTTCTTTTATGGTACTTTTTTCTACCAATATTATGCCTTTTCTTTCAAATAGCCAGCCCACACACCCGGTTTCACCAAGATTACCGTTGCTTTTTGAAAATATGTTTCTAACATCTGAAGCTGTTCTGTTCCTGTTTTCCGTCATTGCTTCAACCATAATAGCAGTTCCACCTGGTCCATAGCCCTCGTACATTATGGTTTCAAATTTCTCGCCTTCTATTTCGCCAGCGCCTCTTTTTATAGCCTTGTCTATATTTTCCCATGGCATATTGTATTCTTTTGCTTTTGCTATTGCATTTGAAAGCCCAAAATTATTATCAGGGTCCCCACTTCCACCTTCTCTTGCGGCAACTGTTATACTTTTACTTAACTTTCCAAAAATGTTCCCTCTTTTAGCATCTTCTTTGGCCTTTTTATGTTTAATTGAATGCCATTTTGAATGACCTGACATTGCAAATCTCCCTTTTAAATTTAATTACTAAAATTTATTTATTTTTTTAATTAGTTTAAATAAATTGTTTTAACTCTTTTTATGATACTTTGATTTCCTTATCATATCAATAAAATATTGATGTATTCGCAAATCCTCGGTTAGTTCGGGATGAAAAGCACAGACAAGCACATTTCCTTCCCTTGCAAGAACCACCTCATTCTTATAGCTGCCAAGCTCTTCAACTTTTCTGCCAATTTCTTTAATCTTCGGAGCTCTAATAAACACTGCATGAAACTTTGAACCATTTAAATTCTGCCCTTTTTTCAAATCAACATATTCTTCGAAACTGTCTATTTGCCTTCCATACGCATTTCTGTCTACAATAATATCGATATAGCCAAGCCCAAACTTATTGTCAGTGACTTTTTTTGAAAGAATAATCAATCCCGCACATGTTCCAAATATAGGTTTGGATGACTTGTAAAAATTATCAAGAGCTTTCCTGAAACCATATTTTACAAGTAATTTATTTATTGTAGTACTTTCTCCACCAGGAATTATTAACCCATCAATTTCGTTTAGTTGCTCGACAGTCCTTACTTCTAACGCATTATGCCCGCTTCTTTTAATAGCTTTTATATGTTCTCTAAAAGCGCCTTGAAGCGCCAGCACTCCTACAGTAACTTTTTCTGCATCTCTCATTTTTACTATTACCAGCCTCGATTTGAAACAATATCTTTCTGATCAATCTTGGCAACATTTAATCCTGGCATTGCCATTCCCAGGCCTTTTGACACTTTGGCTAAAATTTCAGGATTACCGTAATGAGTGGTGGCTTCAACAATCGCCTGAGCCATTTTCAGGGGATTTTCTGATTTAAAAATACCTGATCCAACAAAAACCCCATCAGCTCCAAGCTGCATTATCATTG
>JAHILC010000239.1 GCA_018897225.1 Actinomycetota bacterium | reverse complement strand
ATTTATTGCGTTTGCATTTTTCGGAAAAAGAACCAGGCTTATGGGCAATAATCTTGATGCAAATACATTTCCTGAGCTTTTAGGAAAGAGGTATGACAGCAGGGCAATTCAGAGGCTTGGCGGCATAGTTGTTTTTATATTCATGCCTCTTTATGCTGGCGCTGTGCTGATTGGAGCAGCAAGATTTATAGAGCAAACCTTAAATATGCAATTTGTATGGGCTCTTATTATTTTTACGGTAATCATTGCAGCATATGTTATAGCAGGCGGCCTTAAAGGTGTAATGTATGCAGATACCTTGCAGGGAACCATTATGCTTTTGGGTATGATTGCACTTCTGGTTTTGGCTTATGTGAAAACTCCAGGCGGATTTATAGGTACCCATCAGGAGCTGACAGCGCTTGCCCCGCTGGTACCTGAAAAACTTGCGGCTGGCGGCATGCTGGGATGGACCACTATGCCCAAACTGGGATCACCGGTATGGTGGTCACTTTTTTCAACTATTATTCTGGGTGTAGGTATAGGAGTGCTTGCTCAACCTCAGCTGGCAGTAAGATTTATGACTGTAAAAAGCAACAGGGAGTTAAACAGGGCTGTTCTTATCGGAGGTGTTTTTATTCTTCTCATGACCGGAGTTGCTTTTGTTGTTGGGGCTCTCTCTAATGTATATTTTTATCAAACTGCAGGAAAGATTTCTGTCGCAATGGTTGAAAAAGGAAATACTGACCTTATAATTCCTGCATATATTAATGCGGCAATGCCTCCCTGGTTTGTATATCTTTTTATGATTACACTGCTTGCTGCAGCAATGTCAACACTGAGCAGCCAGTTTCATGCAATTGGCACCTCTTTTGGAAGAGATATTTTTTCCAGAAGTAGATACACGGCAGATTATCAGGAAGAAAAAACTACAAAGGGTATTGTTGCTACAAAAATTGGAATTCTTGTCGGTATTATTTTAAGCCTTGCTTTAGGTTATTACCTTCCTATAAGCATTATTGTAAGAGCAACTGCTTTGTTCTTTGGCACTTGTGCGGCTACTTTCCTGCCAATGTATATGCTGGGGCTTTTCTGGAAGAGAGCAAATAAGGCAGGGGCGCTGGCTGGTATGATTACAGGTCTTGTTGCAAGTGTATTCTGGATGTTGTTTATCCATAAAGCCAACTCATCAATGATTAAACTTGTAACAGTTATGACCGGCAAGGATAGCCTTCTCGAATTTCCGTGGAACGCAATAGATCCGATACTTGTTGCATTTCCTCTGGCCCTTATTGTAACTTTAGCAGTTACTGCATGCACAAAACCAATGCAAAAGGAACTGACGGATAAAGCTTTTGCTGATGGCAGCCAGCAGGCTGTTTAAACAGAACATGCTTAGTGTTTGAAAACCAGTAATAATATATAGATTCAGGTAAATCTGAATAACAACAGGAGGTCGTCTTTATGAGTGGTTCTTACTGGGAGCCGAAATATGAGGCTATGCCCAGAGAAAGGTTGAGAGAACTTCAAACATACAGGTTGAAAAATACTCTTGTCAGCGTCTATGAAAATGTGCCTTTTTATAAGAAGCGACTTGACGATTGCGGAGTGAATCCTTATAAATTTACTAATTTGGATGATGTTGTAATGATACCTTTCACCACAAAAGACGACCTCCGGGATAATTACCCTTTCGGACTTTTTGCCCGGCCGATGAACGACATTGTCAGAATCCATTCTTCGTCAGGAACTACAGGCAACCCCACAGTTGTAAGCTATACAAAAAATGACATTACGATGTGGGGCAATCTTATTGCAAGGGGTCTGTACAGCACCGGTGTACGAAGCAGTGATATAATCCAGAACAGCTATGGTTACGGTCTCTTTACTGGAGGCCTGGGCCTTCATTACGGCGCAGAATTGCTTGGTGCAACTGTAATCCCAGTTTCCGGAGGTCTGACAGAAAGGCAGTTAAAAATAATGCAGGATTATAGTTCAACAGTTCTGTGCTGCACGCCATCTTACGCGTTGTTTATTGCTGAGGTGGGCAGTGAGCAGGGAATAGATTTTAAAAATCTGCCGTTAAAAATAGGGATTTTTGGCGCTGAGCCCTGGACCGAAGAAATGAGATTAGAAATTGAAGCCCGACTTTTTATTGATGCGATAGACATATACGGTCTGAGCGAGATCATTGGTCCTGGTGTATCATGTGAATGTATAGAGAAGAAAGGTCTGCATATTGCAGAAGACCATTTTTATACTGAAATTATTGATCCTGCAACAGGGAAAAACCTGTCTGTAGGCAATCAGGGTGAAATAGTATTTACATCTCTTACAAAGGAAGCGATGCCTCTGTTAAGGTACAGGTCAAGAGACTTATCAGAACTCAATGATTCTACTTGTATTTGCGGCAGAACACATGCAAGGATGAAAAAACCTATGGGGAGAACTGATGACATGCTTATTATCAGGGGTGTAAATGTTTTTCCATCCCAGATTGAGGAAGTTTTGATGAAAATAAAAGAAATAGAGCCGCATTACCTGATTGTTGTAGGCAGAGAGAATTATCTTGACACCATTGAGTTATGGGTTGAAGTTTCGGAAGATGTATTTGCCGAAAGGATAAATGACCTTGAAAAATTTGAATCTGCCATAGAAAGTAAGCTATACAGTGCGGTAGGTATCAGCATTGATGTAAAATTGAAAGAACCAAAGACAATAAAACGCAGCGAGGGAAAAGCAAAGAGAGTAGTTGATAAAAGAAAAGGCGAAGTGATTTAGTATGAAGAAAATTGGCTTTTTAGATGCTGAAATATCAACTGCAAGCCGTGACAAGATTGCTGCGGTCCAGCTTGAAAATCTAAAAAAGACATTATGGCATTGCTATAATAACAACTCATTTTATAAAAAAAGAATAGATGAAGCAGGTTTAAACCCTGGCAAATTAAAAGATTTAAGAGATATTGAAAAACTACCATTTACATCTAAAGATGAATTGCGTGAAAATTATCCATTTGGTTTGTTTTGTACTCCATTAAGCGAAGTTATAAGGGTCCACGCTTCTTCAGGTACAACAGGTAATCCGACAGTTGTTGGTTATACAAGAGAGGATCTTGAAATGTGGGCGGATAATTTGATTCGTATAATGTATGATGTTGGAGTAAGAAAGGAAGATGTTGTTCAGGTTAGCCATGGATTTGGTCTTTTTACAGGTGGTTTTGGATTTCAGTATGCAGCTGAAAAGCTTGGTGCGCTCGTAATACCAGTTTCAGCAGGAAATACTGAACGACAATTAAAAATCATGGCTGATTTTAAATCAACCGTACTTGTATGTACGCCATCTTATACCTTGCACATTGCAGAAGTTGGAGCAAAAACAGGAATGGATTTAAGCAAGTTGAACTTGAAGTATGGTTTTTTAGGTGGAGAACCATGGACCAAGTCTATGAGATTTGAAATTGAAAGTAGAATTAATATGAAAGCTTTTAACAGCTATGGACTTAGTGAAGTTATAGGTCCCGGAGTTTCATGTGAATGTCTTGTTCAGAATGGGCTCCATATAAATGAGGATCATTTCTTTACTGAAGTTATTGATCCTGATACCGGGAAAACTTTACCTGCAGGAAGCAAAGGCGAGTTAGTTTTTACATCTCTTACAAAAAAAGCATTTCCTGTAATAAGGTATCGAACAAAAGATGTTTCATATCTGATGGATGAGAAATGCAGTTGCGGAAAAACATTTGTAAAAATGGCAATACCTATGGGCAGAACTGACGACATGCTCATAATCAGAGGAGTTAATGTATTCCCATCTCAAATCGAAGAAGTCATTTTTAAAATAAAAGACCTTGAGCCCCATTATTTAATAGTTATTACCCAGGAAAATTATATGGATAAAATTGAAGTTTGGGTCGAAGTTTCAGAAAATATATTCCAGGAAAAGATAATGATTCTTGAAGATTTTGAGAAATTAATAGAAAATAAATTATATTCTGCAATAGGTATTAGAATAAAAGTAAGCTTAAAGGAGCCTCAGACAATTGCCAGAAGTGAAGGCAAGGCAAAAAGGGTTTGGGACCGAAGGCAAGAAAATTGAGTGTTGTTAAAAAGAAGGTAAAAGAATTAGTTGTAAAAGAAATAAAGTATATTTCTAACTTTTTCCCCTATAATATCAAGAAAATTTTCAATCAAAATCTGATCTATAGTCAGAACATATTAACATTCTTAAATAGTGATTATCCTGCTGACTCAGTATTTTCCACTGATTTCTTATATAGGTTGACAAATCTGCTGGCAGGCATTGAACTGATTGCAGCTGGAGTAAACCTTCACAGCTTTAATGCCAAAGATTTCATAGTACTGACGGGTGACAGAAAGTTCAGACAGAAAAATGAAAAGTCTTATACTCTTGACCTTTTGTTTGGGGATATTTTTTATTCAAGGGCAGTAGTTTATTTTATGGAATATGGAGATTTTTTAATTTTTAATGGAGTACTTGATTCATTGAAACAGGCACATAAAAGCAAGCTTCTTTTTCACCAGCAATTAGTCGAAGTGATAAATAAGAACGTAAAATATGAAAATCAGATAGAAAAATTGATAGATGAAAATCTTGATTTAATAATTGGCATAAATTCGCTGCTCAAAACTTCATTTATTGTAGGGTGGGCCCTGTTTGCAGATAGCCAAAAGGTAAAGTTTCCCGCTAGTCTGATAAACAAGTTTATAATGATCAAAGCTTGTAATGATCTTAAAGATTTTTTCAACCAGCTTCCCGAAGAAGTGTCCAGTCTTAAAAAAATAAAAAATATAAGTTCCCAAAAAAATTTTATTAAAGGCGAATTAAATGATATCATATCAAATTTGAAACCTGATTGGCTTAAAGCAAATTTTAAAGTTTTGGGAAGGTCTTATTTATGAAACCTGACTTAATATTGATTCATGCGCCCAGTGTTTATGATTTCAGAAAGAAAAGCATAATGTTTGGTCCAATGAGCGACCTTGTTCCCTCTACTCCTATTTTTGAAATGTACCCCATTGGCTTTTTAACTATTGCAAATTATCTGCTTAAAAGAGGAGTGCATGCAAGAATAATAAATTTAGCCTACCGAATGTACCAGCAACCCGACCTGGATGTTGAGAAATTCATAAAAAATCTTAAATGCAGCGCTTTTGGGATTGATCTCCACTGGCTTCCTCATTGCCAGGGATCTACCGAGGTGGCAAAAATAATAAAAAAATGTCATCCTGATATTCCAGTAATTTTTGGCGGTTTTTCAGCATCTTATTTTTACAAAGAGCTTGCAGAATTTCCGGAAGTTGATTACATCATCAGAGGCGACTCCACCGAAGAACCACTATATAATTTGATAAAAACAATCAAGAGCGGCAGCCTTGAAAACCTTACAGATATTCCAAATTTAGTATGGAAGAAAGATGGAAAGGCTGTTTACAACCCTTTAAAATCTATTTCTACCGATCTGGAAGAAATAGATTTTGACTACAGCATAATGTTTAAGGAAGCGCTCTGGTATAAGGATATAAGAAGCCTGATTCCATTCTGTGACTGGTTTAAGTATCCTATTACAACTATCCCAGTGGTAAGAGGGTGTACTAAAAACTGCTCGAATTGCGGTGGTTCTAAATATGCATTCGAAATTTTTGCAGAAAGGACAAAGTCAGCATTTAGAAGCCCCCAAAGACTTGTTGATGAAATAAAAAATATTGGAAGGTTTATAAATTCCCCGGTATTTTTACTTGGAGATTTAAATAGTAATGGCAAGCAGTATGTGGAGGAATTCTTTGAGTGCGCAAAACAGCTTGATAAAAACTTACAGATATTTTTTGAGTTTTTTGATCCGCCCGACAGGTGGTTTTTTGATGAAGCTGCAAAAATATTCAGTAATGTTTGTTATGAAATATCGCCCGATAGCCATGATGAAAAAATTAGAAAAATAATGGGCAAAGCTTACACAAATGAAGAACTTTTAGAAAGCATAGAATATGCCCTTTCAAAAGGTGCGCTAAGATTTGACTTATATTTTATGACAGGATTGCCTTATCAGACCAGAGAGTCAATACTTGATACTGTAAAATTCTCAAGGTATGCATACGAGAGGCTTAATTGGGATAAGAGGTTTATGACATTTATTTCACCGATGGCGCCATTCCTGGATCCTGGAAGCAGGGCATTTGAAAACCCTGAAAAATTCGGTTACAAGCTGCTTTGCAAAACGTTAAAAGAGCATATTGAAGCAATTACAATGCCCTCCTGGAAGTATATTTTAAATTATGAAAGCAACTATATCAGCAAGGATGAATTGGTTTACAGCACCTATGAAGCAGCGCTTGGTTTAAACAGGTTGAAAGGCAAGGCAGGCTCAATAAGCAGCCGGGTAATGGCTGAAAATGAGGAAAGGACACTTAAAGCTGTTGAAATAATGAAGCAAATAGATGAAATAATGGAATTAGAAGACAAGGGCATCCGGGACAAGAAACTCCTCAAGCTAAAGGATAAAACCTACAGTTACAGCCTGTCCACCGTATGCGAAAAAAAAGAACTTGAGTTTCCATTTTCAAATAAGAGCTTTAGATGGTTTGAAATTTTCAAGAATTCTATCGGTGTAAAATAAACCTGTAGTAATTTAAGGAGCCCATTATAACTGTTGGATTTGAATTTTTAAAGAAAGATATTGCCAAACTAGAGGCTTATCTTTTAGAATTTGCTGATAGCCTTGACGGGATACTTCGCGAAACTGTAAATAATACGCTTATAGTTGGTGGAAAACGCATAAGGCCTGCTCTTTTTTTGATTTGTGCAAGAAATGAAAATTACAATATAGATTATTTCCTGCCAGCAGCTGCATCAATTGAAATTATCCATACCGCATCGCTTATCCACGACGATATAATTGATAAATCTATTTTGCGCAGGGGAAGAAAAACAATACACAATACTTATAATAAGGATACCGCAAAATTTGTAGGAGATTACTTATTCACTCACACCTTTTCGCTTCTTAACAATTATGAAAATCGAAAGATCTTTGAGGAAATGGCATTTGCCGCCCAGAATCTTGTAAAAGGCGAGTTTGACCAGTTAAAGACTAAAAGAAATTTGAACCAGGACGAGCAAGTTTATTTTGAGAAAATCAAAGAAAAAACAGCTTCACTCTTTAGAGTCAGCTGTGTTCTTGGTGGAATACTTTCTAAATCGAGCCAGAAAGATATTGATAATATGAGAAATTTTGGGGAATATGTCGGGATCTCCTTCCAGATAAATGATGACCTTATTGATATAGATATCAGTAGCTCCGCGATAAAAGTTGGAAAACCTGTAGGAAATGACCTGAAACAAGGAGACATCACGCTTCCACTGATATATGCCTTAAAAAACAGCAAGTTTAAAAAAGTTGCTGAATCAATTTTGTGCCGGGATAATATCAGTGACAATGATATAAAAACAATTTTTGAAATGCTTATGCAAACTGGCGCCATTGAAACTGCCAAAGATAAATTTTCCTTTTACCTGGAAAAAGCCGGTGAAATCGTAAACACAATTGAAGGCGAAGAGAGAAGAGAAGGGTTAGCCCGGGTGGTTGAATCTATAAGGCAGGGTACAGGTATATTAATTTGAACAATTTTTTAAAAATTTTTCTTGAAGTGACAGGAGTAACTCTTCCTATTTTTGCAGTAATAGCTGTTGGTTTTTTCATTAAAAAAAAGGGCATTATTAAAGACCAGAATGTCCCACTTTTAAATAAGTTGACTTATAACTTCGGGCTATCTTCTTTGGTTTTTTTAAATATTGCTGAAAATAAGCTAAAGGAAATATTTGATGTAAACATTTTAAAAGTAATTTTTCCTACTTATTTTCTATTCTTAATTATTGTGTTTTTGTCGTTTTATTTTTTAAAAATTAAAAACAAGACAAAAGGCGCCGCCATTGTTTCTACTTACAGGTCTAACATGGCCTTTATTGGGATGCCTGTACTTTTATATGCTTATGGTTCGCTAGCAACTGCAAAGGCAAGTATTGTAATTGCCTGCCTTTTACCGTTAAATATCCTAACTACCGCATTGTTTCTCAGGCTTTTGAACATACAGGATAGCAAAGATCGCAAAACAGGTATAAAAAAACTTGTAATTGAGATTATTATAGATCCGGTACTAATTGCTGTAGTTGCAGGCATGATAATTTCTTACTTCAGTTATGAAATCCCTGCACCAATCTTTAAATTCTTTGAAATTTTATCAAGTCTTGCTGTACCTCTTGCGCTTATATCAATTGGCGCCTCATTTAAATTTTCTCATATTAAAAGCAATATCAAGCACCTTTCGCTGATAAGTTTTGGAAAATTAATACTTATGCCACTCCTTTCATTAGTTTTCAGTATTTTTATCTTTAAAGTCGGCAAACTTGACCGGGATATAATCTGCATTCTTTGTGCTATGCCGCTTGCAGTTGCAACTTTTATACAGAGTGAAAAATATAACTCAGATACGGATTTTGTTTCTTCTGCCCTTATTATCACAACCCTGATTTCTGCAGTAACCATTACAGGATGGCTTTTTATTCTGAGGCTGATTTAGGTAAGAAACTTTGTAACGGTATGACATTTTTTTAAGGGTATAGCATCTGGTAAAAGAAATAGCTTCCCATTACCTTTTTTATGTAATTGCGGGTTTCATCATACGACACATATTCAATGAATTCATCAATATCCTTATCTCCCCAGGACGATAGCCACTTGCTCATTGAACCAGGCCCACCATTATAAGCGCCGCATGCATAGTATTTATTCTGGTTAAAACTCTCAAGCTGCCTGCTTAAATAGTAAGACCCCATTCTTATGCTCATTTCAGGATCCAGCAGCATCTGGTTGCTGAATTTTGATATGCCAAGCTGGGATGCTATACCTTTACCTGTTTTTGGAATGATCTGCATAAGCCCCAAAGCCCCGGCATAAGAGCCAGCATCGGGCTGGAATCTGCTCTCTTCTCTAATAACGGCCAACACAAATAGCGGGTCAACATTGAACTGGGCGCTATATTTATCAATATATTCTTTAAATCCATATGGATAGAGCAGGTAATAAACATAATCCTTGTAGGGATTGTTAAGATTGGATTTTAGCTTGGAAAAATATTTTGCTATTAATCTCTGTGAATTTAAGTAATCTTTTGCTTTAAGATATAGAGTTGAGATTTCAAGAATTCTTAAGTTATCTTGCTCAAATTCACCGCTTCCTGCTTCTATTTCCTTTGATGCGCTTGAATAAAATTCCAAGGTTAGAAGTTCCTTAGCCTTATCTATATGTGTAAACTTACCGTCCTGGCCGCTGCCGCTGCTGCCCGTATTAATATTTTCTATATCCTGATAAATTTCAGGCAATAATGTATCTATTTTTGGATTGTCGGGATAAACAGTATTATCAATTTTTGGAATGTCATATTCTACGCCCATGGATTTTAAAGACCTTTGTGAAGCAAATGTATAATAAGTATAAGTTTTGCTGTCAATTATTTCTCTGTAAATATTTGCTGCAGCATCATTTTCCCCGAGTTTTTGCAAGCAGCTTGCTTCCCAGAACATAGCTTTCTCGCCAATGGAAGAACCTTTAAACTTAACCTTCATCCCCTGGAAGGTGTTTTTTGCATTATTGTAATCGCCGCCCCTAAATTGTATCCAGCCCAATTCCCAGTAAGCATCTGAAATCTTGTCGCCTCCCGGATAATTATTTACGATTTTTTCATAGCTTGCTGCAGCGCTTTCAAGATCACCTCGTAAAAAGTATATCCTGCCGATCCTGTAAAGGCTGTCGTCAGCATAATTGCCCTGCGGGTATTTTGCCAGAACTTTCTGATAGTAACTTATTGAATTGTCTTCCTGGCCCAAGCTGGTAAAGGCTCTGCCAAGAAAATAAAGGCTGTCATCTGCATAGCTTTCAGATGGAAATTTTTCATAGCATAAAATAAGCAGCTCTGTGGATTTTGGATAATTTCTCAAATTGAAATAGCACATCCCCAACTTGAATAAAGTCTTTGAATGCAAAGCTGAAGGAAGTGGTGAATTTTTTCCTGCCTCAATTATTTTGTTAAACTCACCGATTGCGCTTTCATACCGGTATAGGCCAAAGAAGATTGCTCCCCTTGAATAAATCTGCTCGTTTGATGGAGTAAAAGGCCCTGTAAGTTTCTTATCTGAAAGTGAAGTGATATTTTTAAATGCATCATCAGCAAATTCATTTTCCGGGAAATTCAGCCAGATTTTCTTATAATTTTCAAAAGCGCTTTCAAATTTGGAATTTTTTTCCTGGCATATTGCCAGCTGGAAAAGACTGTAAGGGATGTATTCTGATTTTGGGAAGTTTTTTACAAAGCTTTCATAGTTTGTTTCAGCTTCGGAATATTTTTGCTGTATGTAAAGTAAGTTAGCGAATTCCAGGTTAGCCTTTTCAAAAAAAATTGAATCAGGATATATATTCTTAATCCTGGAGTAATTTTCTGCAGATAAATCATATTTTTCCTGCATCAGCAAGCTTTTAGCAAGGTAATAATTTATATGGTCTGAAAGTATTTTGTAAGTATCTTTAATCTTGTTAAAATAATATTCTGCCGCCAGGTAATCGCCTTCTTCGAATTTCTTAATTCCCTCAGAAAATAATTCCCTCTGCCTTGTAATATCGGTAACACTGGCGCTGTTGCCTGCATCAGTTGAGTTAGTATTATTCTCCTGATCTGAATCAGTTTGATTGTTATCACCCGAAGTGTCAGAGCTTTCTGAAGTGCTATCAGAAGCCGTATTTTCGGTTGAATTTGAAGACGATGCGCTGCTCGTATCAGCCGGAATATCTTTTCCAGTTTCTGATGCTGCCTTTGCAGCGTCAACCCTGGATTGTAGTACTTTTTTAGTTGCTTCACAGCTTGACGTCCCAAAAGTAAAAAAGCTAACTAAAAAAAATATCAAAACTACTAAACCCGCAAGCTTTAAAAAATTTTTATATGGCATTGTTCTTACTTTTATACCAGACTATATTGCTGTTAATATTTAAGGAAATTTTACTTTATTAATATTTTAAAGTAAACGAAGCATATAGAGAAGCATATAGATATCCCAACATATTGTTGCAAATATATAACAATATAGAAATGACCCCTGCTATTTTTGCGACACTGGGCATTCGTCTAGCGGTAGGACATACGGATCTGGTACGTAGAGCACTGGTTCGAATCCTCTCTCCCCAGCCAATCCATGCTTCCAAAACTATCGTTTCTGTTTTTGCAGACAGGTTTTCCCCTGGGATCACATGAATTTTTATCTTTGCCAGTGGCTGCCCGCACACAGCCACTGGCATTACCCGAAAAGATTTTTTCTTCAGGATTCTCCCTGTAATAGAAAGTTATGGCAATCTCTTCCTTTGAATATTCTATTTTTTTAATAAACTCTTTTACCCAGAGACTCTTGTCAATTCCATTTTTCTTAGAGAGGATTTTTATAAATTGCTGGAGAGTATGCATAAAGATTTCTGGTGAAATTTTAGCATTTCCGGGGCATATTTGAGATGGTTCGAGTCCTGAACAGTTGTCCGATGCGCTGTAATTAAGCTTAAAAACCAAACTATCGATATACTGCTTATCACGCGATATTCTTTCGAGATTCTGGAAAATGTAATTATCTAATCTGTTAGTACTTACTTGTTTTGTACTACAATAACTCCAATCTTTTTTTAAAGTGCTGGTACATCTATAATAATGATATCTCTTAGTTTTACCCTTTTGCTTTTTATTTGTATGACTTTGTGTCATAAACGAATTACATTCTTTACATCTAATTAACCCTGATAAT
>JAHILC010000238.1 GCA_018897225.1 Actinomycetota bacterium | reverse complement strand
TTGGAACAGATTCTGTAAGAGCCCTTGTGGTTAATGTCGATACTGGAAAAGAAGAATCCACCCATGTCTCATATTATAAAAGGTGGAGACAGGGCAGCTACCAGGATGCTTCAGCAAATATATTCAGGCACCATCCGCTTGACTATATAGAATCGCTGCAGGAAGTAATAAGCACATCCCTTGAAAAAATGCCTGAAGGATCCGGCAATAACGTGATAGCAATAGGTATTGACACTACAGGGTCAACCCCTGCACCAGTAGATATGGATGGAACGATACTTTCATTAAAAAAAGAATTCAAAGACAATCCAAATGCCATGTTTGTACTTTGGAAGGATCACAGTGCAGTAGATGAAGCAGAGCTAATAAACAAGGCAGCAAAAACCTGGGGTGGCATAGATTATACAAAATATTCTGGAGGCGTATATTCATCTGAGTGGTTCTTTGCAAAGATACTTCACATTTTAGAAGAAGATAAAAAGGTAAGAGAGAATGTCTACTCCTGGGTAGAACTTGCAGACTGGATACCAGCAATTCTAACTGGTAATACAATTCCCGGTAAGATTAAAAGAAGCCGTTGTGCTGCGGGCCATAAGGCAATGTGGCATGAAGAATGGCAAGGTCTACCATCAGAAGATTTTCTGGTTGCTGTTAGTCCGTTGTTTAAAGGAATTACAAAAAGGCTTTACTCTAAGACATATACATCAGATGTATCAGCCGGAGGCTTATGTAAAGAATGGTCGGATAAATTAAAACTAAAAGAGGGTATAGCTGTAACAATAGGAGCATTCGATCCCCATATGGGGGCAGTGGGCGCTCAAATCAAAGAAGGTGTTTTTGTAAAAGTGCTGGGTACAAGCTGCTGTGATATGGCAGTCGGCCCCAAAACAAAAGATGAAAGACTAATTGCAGGTATTTGCGGGCAGGTCGACGGTTCGATAATACCTGGTCTTTTAGGATATGAGGCAGGCCAGTCATCTTTTGGTGATGTATATGCGTGGTTCAGGGATGTGCTTGCATGGCCTCTTAAGTCAATACTGGTAAATACAAAAATTGTCAGTAAAGATATATCAGAAAAGTTATCTGAAGAAGTACAGGACAATATCATAAGAGTGATTGAAAAGGAGTGCCAAAAGATCAGTCCGGATGAAACGGGTCTTGTTGCACTTGACTGGCTAAACGGAAGAAGGACACCTTATGCGGATCAGAAATTAAAAGGTGCAATAGCAGGACTGTCTCTTGGCTCAACAGCACCTAAGATATACAGGGCACTGGTAGAGGCAACTGCTTTTGGCTCAAAAGCAATAGTTGAAAGATTTAAAGAGGACGGATTGAAAATAGAAGAGGTGGTAGCAATTGGCGGCATACCAAAAAAATCACCATTAGTGATGCAAATACTGGCTGATGTACTGAATATGCCCGTAAAAGTAGCAGAGTCTGCCCAGGCAGTTGCGCTTGGAGCTGCTATTTTTGGATCAGTTGCTGCAGGGTATTATAAGGATATATACGAGGCTCAAAAACACATGGCTAGCAAGTTTGTAAAGACTTATCATCCTGATGATAAAAATGTAAAGATCTATGAAAAGCTTTATAAGCTTTATGTCGACCTTGGCAAAAGAATTGAGGATTTTTTTAAAAAGCTCTAAGAGTATGGCGTTTTAAAAGCAAGTGATGGTTAAAAAATGATGGACAAAAAATTATTGGATTTAAAAAAGGAAGTCTACTTTGCAAATAAAAGGCTGGTAGAGGAGGATCTTGTCATATTTACGTTTGGCAATGTTTCCGGAATAGATAGGCAGCAGGGTATTATAGCAATAAAGCCCAGTGGTGTGGATTATGATAAAATATCATGGCAGGACATAGTACTTGTAAGTCTTGAAGGACAGGTAATAGACAGCAGCTTAAAACCTTCATCTGATACAAAAACCCACCTCAAGCTTTACAGGGAGTTTCCGCTTATTGGCGGGGTCGCACATACACACTCAAGGTATGCATCCTCATTTGCCCAGGCAAAACTTTCTGTTAAGTGCCTTGGTACAACTCATGCCGATTACTTTTATGGTGAAATACCGTGTACCGAGCTTATATCGGATAAGGCGATTGAACAAGATTATGAAGAAGAAACAGGAATATTGATAGTTGATACTTTTAATACAACCAAGCTTGATTATATGCAAATCAAGGCATGCCTTGTAGCAGGGCATGGGCCTTTTACATGGGGGTCAAATGCCGACGATGCAGGGTATATGAGTAAGGTCCTGGAAGAAATTGCACGTCAAAATTTTTTAACACAGTTACTTAATCCTGATGTTGAGCCTTTAAAGAAAACTCTGCAAAACAAGCATTATTTTAGGAAACATGGGAAAGATGCTTATTATGGACAGGATCATCAGGACTAAAAAATATATTAATCTTTAAAATTCTTTTAATGATATTTTAATGTTTTTATATAAAGGGAGCAGAAATGAAATTAAAAAACAAGGCAGCAATTGTCACCGGTGCAAGCAAGGGTATAGGAGCAGCTATTGCAAAAGAGCTTGCAAAAGAAGGTTGTGATGTTTTAGTAAATTACAACAGTGATGAAAAAGGCGCTTCAGAAGTAAAAGATTTTATAGAGAATAAAACAGGCCGTAGAGCTGTTATTTGCAAGGCTGATGTAGGTAAGTATCCTGAAGTAAGATCTATGATTGAAAAAGCTATTGATTGTTTTGGTAGGATCGATATCCTGGTTAATAATGCAGGTATTGCTTTATGGACATCAGTCTTTGAAATAACTGAGGAAATATGGGATAAGACACTTGATACAAACTTAAAAGGTGCTTTCTTTGCATCCCAGCTTGCTGCCAGGGAAATGGTAAAAGTCGGTGGAGGTGTGATAGTAAATATATCAAGTCTTGGCGCAAATGGTGCCATGGATTGTCTTATACCTTATGTCTCATCAAAAGGCGGGATGACAATTTTAACAAAAGGTCTTGCGGTTGAACTTGCTCCATATAACATCAGGGTAAACACAGTTGCCCCGGGTACAATAGATATTGAGAGAAACAGGAAAACTGACCCTAATTATCCCGATGATTGGGTACCCTTTATTCCTATGGGCAGGGTTGGCCTGGTTGAAGAAGTAGCCAAGCCGGTCGCTTTTCTTTGTTCTGATGATTCAAACTACATGACAGGCCAGAATATTTATATCTCCGGCGGCGAAACAGATTATATCCCCATGCCGCGCTCGGATTTTGCAAGGAAGCGATAAAGTACAAATAAAGTACCGGATGCTAAATGAAAAAAGTCTTAATAATAGCAGATGATTTAACAGGCGCGACTAACAGTGCCTCTCTTCTGATAAACGGTTTAGACGGGATTCCAGTTTTTATTGACATTACTGATTTAATCAAAGAAGACCTGGATTCTTTAAAGGAGAATGAAGCAGTAATTTTTAATACAAACACCAGAACAGAAAAAAAAGAATATGCTCACAACATATTAATGAAGTCATCAGATATTATGAAAGTATTTGATAAAAGGATAATAATCAAAAAAATTGATACAGCGTACCGGGGAAATGTAGCATCAGAACTGGATACAATAATGAAATCCACTGATAGAAAATATTCCTTTATCATAAATTCAATACCTTTTATGAATAGAATAACTGTAGGTGGGTTTCAGATAATTAATGGCAGGTTCCTTGAGGACTCAGATTTTGCAATTGATCCTTATGAAAAGATTAACAGTTCATTTATACCTGATATTCTTAGCCAGTCTTTGCAGGTACAACCGGGTCTTATAAGGTTGGAGGAAATAAGAAGAGGCGAAAAGATAATAAAAAAATTGATTAAGAGTTATATTAATAGAAATACCAATATAATAATTTTTGACTCAGTTTCAGATGAAGATATAGACCGTGCAGTAAATGCTATCGCTGACTTATTGGGCGAAAGCGCTTTAACGGATGCAGTATGGATGGGATCTCTGGGACTCATCGAGTCAATAAGCAGAAACCTTATGCTGGATGAAGGCCATCGTTTTCTGAAAGGAATAACTAATAAAGATAAAGCAAATACTCAGCCTGGCAATTTGATTGAATGCCCTGAAAAACCGAAAAAAATATTTGGGATATCGGCAAGCATGCATAAAAACTCTTATAATCAGATATTAAATGCTCAAGAGGCAGGACTTGTAAAAATTATAATGATAAATATCAAAGAATTCCTGGAACAAAGCAATAATGGAATTGACACGATATTGCTAACTGATGACTATCATATATCAGAATTTATTGACAGTTTAAAATGCAAGCATATCTTGCAAAAATATATTACTAAGATTGGTTCTATGCTGGAAAACAAAAATGTTTTTCTTATGCCAGAAGTTGATGAAAGCCTGAAGAAAAAAAGAGTGGAAAAATTAGTTTTAAAAATTCTGGTAAAAATCACTAAAGAATTATTCTTTCATCAGGAAAAGTCATCGAAAATCAAAAGGTTAATACTTGTTGGCGGGGAGACAAGTTTTTACATTCTAAAAGGATTTAATACTAGGACTGTATGCATATCAGGAAAAATTGAAAACGGCATAGATTACGGCCTGATTCAAGATGGAGATATAAAAGGCAGAGAACTTTTAATAAAGGGCGGATCAGTTGGAGATAAAGAATCAGTAATCAAAATGATCTGTCATAACAATCCTGTTGTAGAAGTAAATTGACTTGATGATTTTAATATTAAATATTTAAAGGTAAGGATATATGAAAAAACCGATTATCGGAATTACGATGGGGGATGCTGCTGGTATAGGACCGGAGATAACCTGTAAAGCACTAAAAAATGCTTCGATCTTCCAGGTTTGCAGGCCGTTTGTTTTAGGTGATGCCGGTGTCTTGAGGCAAATAATAAGCATATGCGGTCTGGGTATTGATATAAATTCAGTGGCCGATATAAAAGATTTAAAATGCCGGTATGGTGTAGTAGATGTTTTTGATTATAAAGACATCGATCTGAATAATTTGAAATTTGGTGAGATAAGCATCAATTGCGGTAAGGCAGCAGTGATGTACACAGAGGAAGCTGGAAAAATGGCTCTGGATCATATAATTGACGCAATAGTATCTGCACCTTTAAACAAGGCTTCCATGAGAGCCGCAGGTTTTAATTATGAAGGCCAGACAGAAATATTGGGTGAGCTTTCAGGATCAAAAAATTACGGTATGATACTAATCCTAGACCATTTAAGGATTATGATGTACAGCACACATATGTCGCTGAGGGAGGCATGCGACAGGGTCACCTATAATGGCGTTTTAAAGAAAATAATATTATCAAGAGAAGGTCTAAAATTTTTTGATTTAAAAAATCCGGTTATAGCAGTATCAGCCTTAAATCCTCATGCTGGAGAAGGCGGGCTTTTTGGAAGAGAAGAACTGGATTATGTTATCCCTGCAATTGAAAAGGCAAAAGAAATGGGAATAAATGTTGTCGGACCTGTGCCTGCAGATATTGTTTTTGTAAAGGCTAAAAATGGTGAATATGATCTGGTTATTGCCATGTATCATGACCAGGCAAACATGGCTATGAAACTGCTTGGTTTTGGCAGTGTTGTGACCCTACTTGCCGGATTGCCAATTATAAGAACCTCGACCGGTCATGGTACAGCATTTGATATTGCAGGAAAAAACATTGCAGATGAGACTAATCTTGTAAAAGCCATAGAACTTGCTGCTGAACTTGGAGCAAAAAGATTGGAGTGAATGTAATGCTTGAAGATTTAAAAAAGGAAATAGCTAAATATTCAAATCTGGCCTATCAAAGGGGTTTGGTTGGTGCAGCTGGTGGCAATGTCAGTGCAAAACATAAGGATTTGTTTTTAATAACAGCAGGAGGTAAATCTTTAAGGGATGTAACAGGATCCGATATAATAATAGTCGATGAAAACGGTAAAATAATAGAAGGACAGGAAGGCCAAAAACCTTCAAAGGAAACCTCTTTGCATATAGCAATATATAAGAACAGACCGGATATTGATTGTGTGATCCATGTTCACCCGAGTTATTGTACTGCTTATTCAATAAGGGAAAAAACTGTACCTATCCTCACAGCGTCTTCCAGGTTGAAATTAAAAAAAGTCCCGTTAATAGGTTATGCAGATCCAGGTTCTGAAGAGCTTGCACGCGCTGTAGAGGAATGTGTCAAAGATAATCCGGAATATGTTAAAGCCATCACACTGGAAGCACATGGCCTGCTTGCCTGGGATAAGGGCTTTGCTGGCTGTTTTGATATTGCCGAGCTTGTAGAAGAGACAGCAAGAGTTGCTTTTATTGCTGAACAGATAAAAGGAGGACAAAATTAAGATTTATGATTTGAGCTTAAAAATAAGCAATGAATTACCAACCTATCCGGGGGATCCGACAGTCAATATTTCCCCGAAGATTGAGTATAAAGACAAAGGCTGTAATGTCCTTTCCCTTTGTATGGGGACTCACAGCGGGACCCATGTCGATGTGCCCCTTCACCTAATAGATGGATGAGCTTCTTAAGTTTATACACCGTTTTAAAAATATTTATTATTGGTATTAATGATAAAAAGGAGGAAAAATGTCTGAGCAGGAATTCACTTTCGGAAGCTATCCCTTTCCACCGGATAAAAAAAGGCCGATACACATAAGAGGGGACTTGATTAAAAATTTCATTTATCCAGCAGAAGTTGCACACTTCAGTGATTTAAACCAGTTGTTTGTAAGCACCGATAAGTTGACAGTGGGGACCTGGCAGCTTGGACCCGGAGGCACCTATAATCCTCCAGATTTACATGCAGGCGATGAAGTATATTATATTATGGAAGGTATGCTTACCGAGCACAATCCAGTACTGGGTGAGTTTATAAATGTCAACGAAGGAGAGGCACTACTGTTGCCAATGGGAGGTTATCATAAGGGGTATAACTTTGGACAGGGTATAATGAAAGTCCTATATATTATTGCTCCAAAAATCTGGCTTGACCAGGAACCGCCCATGGATTTTGCAGGTGAGAGCATGAAGATGTATAAGGGTAAATATAATTCAAGGCTAAAAAGTTATCCCCAAATACAACAATGGAACATTCATGGTACTACAGACGACATAGGAAGATGGCCTGTACCCGGACCTGAATGCAGGAAAGATCCGATCCTGTTCTATCATATAACTGAAGAGAAAAAACTCCTTAATGTGCATGGCACAGAGTATCCAATGATGATCAAGTTTTTTGTCTCCAATGACCTTTGCCATATGGGAGAGTTTATCCTTCCAGCTGGTGGTATAGGCTGCAGAGCTTCAGAACCAGATTCTCATAAAGGGGATTGCTGCCTGAATATTGAAATAGGGCCTATAACAGTATTTTTAACTGATACATTGCAGGCATATGATGTAGACAAGTACGAAGCGTTTTTTATTCCTGAAGGGACGGGGTATCAGCTGATAAATTATACTGACCATATGGTCAAGGCGATATTTTCTATTGCTCCCGGCATATAGTAAAAAGTGTAAAAAAGATGGTTAAAGTCCAAGAGAAACATAAAGAAAAACTTTCCTTTTTAAATATAACAAATATTACAACTGATAATTATATGGGTGGTGAAATTGATGCACAGGATATTAAGCAAAGTCCTATTGCCAAAATTAATTGTCAGAAATTCAAGTGTAAAAAGGTAAAAAATGTATTTTCATAATATGAAAATATGTCGAGAATCTTCATGAGATTTAAAATTTTAGGTAAAACAGGGTTAAAAGTCTCAGAACTTGCTTTTGGGTCAATACAAATAACTAGGAGCTTGTCCGAGAATGTGAATTTATTTTTTTTTAACACTATATATAGTATTAAGATATATTATTTATACTGTATATTGTGTTTTAAATTTAAGAATTTTCATTCTAAGACAAGCTCCTAGAATAAATGAGAGGGATGCAATTGATTTAATAAGACTTGCCTGTCAATCTGGAATTAATTTAATAGATACTGCAAATATTTATTTTACAAGTGAAGAGATACTGGGAAAAGCATTAAAGAATATTAGGGAAAATGTCCATATCATTTCAAAATCGATTAGCCGAAATAAACAGGAATTCCTGAAAGATCTTGATTTAAGCTTAAAAAGACTTAAGACCGATTATATTGATGTCTATCTTTTTCACAGTATTTCAAAAGACAGTGAATTTGAAGAGATCAGCAAGTTCGGGGTGATAGATGCAGTTATTAAAGAAAGGGATAAGGGTAAAATAAACCATATTGGTTTTTCATGCCATAATCCTGCAGTGATCGGAAGGTTTTTTGAAGTTAAAGATTTTTCAGTGGTGATGGTACCCTTGAATTTTATTTCTACAGAATATGTTGAAAAAACTCTTTATGACAGATTTATTAAAAATAATATAGGGATTTTAGCGATGAAACCTTTTGGTGGCGGCAGGTTATCAGACATTGAACTATGTTTTAAATTTTTACGGCTATATCCTGAAGTTATACCTGTTGCAGGAATGCAGACAAAAGAAGAACTTAAACAAAATTTAATTTATATAGGTAGAGAGGACACGCCCAATGATTCTGATAATAAAAAAATCTTGCAGATATCAGAGGAATTGGGAAATAAATTCTGCAGGCAGTGCGGATACTGCATGCCATGCGAAGCTAAAGGGATTGAAATAACTGATGTGAACTTCATTGAAGTTTATTACAAGCAGTTCCCGCATGATGATTTCTGGAAAATTGGCCTTGATAAGAAAGTGGAAACTGCAAAAGAATGTATGGAATGCGGCAAATGCTCGGAAAAATGTCCATTTGATCTTGATGTGCCTGAGATAATAAAAAAGAATATTGTTTTTTTTGATAATCTTAAGACCAGGAAGCATTAATATTTCCATAATTAAATTCATAAGAACTTGCTCGTATCTCCCAAATACAAATCATAGATAAACACCATAATCTGATACAGATCTGATATTTAAAGTATAAAAAATAAAGGATCCGTTAAAAGAAATTTAATTTTTTAATTTAAAATTAGTTACATCCGATATAATATTGTATTATTAAATTCTCTACTATTTAAAATTTATAACAACTGAGAGGGAATATGTTATTAGGAATTGGTGATTAATTTGAAGATTTTGTTTAATCGTTAAAATTAGTTTTTTTACTTTACATGGTAAAATTATCTAGATATAATTACCACATGAGTCAAAATATCAAAAGACTTTTAAATATTGATACCAGAAATTCTTCTTTTCTCTGGGGTGCCAGAAAAACAGGGAAAAGCTATTGGATAAACCATAATTTCAAACCTGAAAAAATTATACTCATAGATTTACTTCAAACAGATGTTTTTGCAGAATATGCTTCAAGGCCTTCTTTACTTAGAGAAAGATTTCAAAACACTCAAAAATTAATTGTTATTGATGAAATTCAAAAAGTACCGATATTGTTAGATGAAGTACACTGGATGATTGAAAATAAAAAAGTAACTTTCCTGCTGACAGGTTCCAGTGCAAGAAAATTAAGAAGAAATCACGCTAATCTTTTAGCAGGAAGAGCTTTAAGGTATCAACTTTTACCATTCTCGTGTATGGAGGTTGGAAATATTAACTTAGAAGAGATAATGGTTTCGGGTATGCTGCCCCCGCATTTTTTATCTGAAAAACCGTTAGATTTAATTAGATCTTATGTGGCAGATTATTTAAAGGAAGAAATTGCCCAGGAGGCACAAATTCAAAGAATCCCTCAATTTAGTGAATTCTTAAGAATAGCTGCATTAACTTCTGGAGAGCTGCTTAATTATAATAATGTTGCCAGAGAAACTAGTGTAAGTAGCAAAATCGTCAGGCCATATTTTGATATACTTGAAAGCACCATGCTTGGTTTCAGAGTTGCTTCCTGGAAAAGCTCAAAAACCAGACGACTAATAATTGCTGAAAAATTTTACTTATTTGATGTTGGTATTGGAAACTA
>JAHILC010000237.1 GCA_018897225.1 Actinomycetota bacterium | reverse complement strand
TATCAAATCCATTTTATTAAATAAGATACAAACACTTGCGCCTTTTTCAACACATAATTCAATAATTCTTAAATCCTGATTTGTCAGCTCTCTTGTAGAGTCTATTAAAATAAGGCTTATATCAGATTTTTCAATTGTTCTTAAGGTTCTAAGTTTACTGTAATATTCCAGGTCTTCTTCTTTTAATTTATTTTTTTTCAGCCCCGCAGTATCTACAAATCTATATTTTTTGCCAGAGACATTTACCACACTGTCAATACTATCCCTTGTGGTACCTTCCACTTCATCAACAATAACCCTGTCTTCATTTATAATGTTGTTGAAAAGCGTGGATTTGCCAACATTCGGCTGGCCTAATATGCAAATGCTCGGAGTTCCTTCCTCATCTGTTTCGGTCTCAATCCTGTCTCTGAATCGCTCTCTATATTCTTTAATAATAACAACAATTTCATCTAATAAATCTCCTATATTTAAGCCATGAATTGCAGAAACCATTATGGGATATCCAAAACCTAGTTTTAAAAAGTCTTCAGTATAATAACTTCCCGTCTGATTATCCCATTTATTTCCAACAAGGATTATTTTTTTATTTGTTTTTCGCAAAATAACAGCAATTTCTTCGTCCAGTGGTGAGATCGGAAACTTCAGATCAACAAGAAAAATAATACCATCTGATTCTTCTATAGCTTTAGTAGTTTGTCTAAAAATTTGATGTGATAGTTTTTCTTCTGATTTTAAGTCTATTCCCCCCGTATCCATCAGATAAAATTCATATCCGTCCCAGTCAGCCGCGTAGTACTTTCTATCTCTTGTGATCATTGGCTCGCTATGCACAATAGCTTCGGCACTGCTGCATATTCTGTTTATTAAGGTAGATTTACCTACGTTTGGTTTGCCTATTATTGCTATTTTCGGGATATTTTTCTTCATAACTGGCAATTTTGGATTATTTCTTTTGTAAATATAAAGCCATTTTCTTTTATTATTTTTATTTTCCTGTCAAAACTTTTAATTGCAGCTCTGCTGATATCGTCCAGGGTATTGCCTTCAGAATTAAAAATACATTCCGGGATTAATATTTTACTAAACTTTTCTAAATTTTCTTTCTTTAAGCTTTCAATAATATCTTTTCCAGTTAGCAGTCCGGTTACTTTAACGTTTCCGCCCAATAAATCATTTTTTACGGCTAGAATTTTAACATTAGCGACATTATATCTTTTTTCCAAAGATTTTAATTTATCTTTTATAAGCTTCAATGATTTTTTTAGTATCACCTCTCCATATTCGGAAGTTATAACAAGAATACTGCCTCTTTTTTTTAAATAGTTACCGCCAACTTTACTTTTCTCAAACCAACTATCGGCTTGTTTTAGAAAGTTCACTGATTTACCGATGCCATTTTGAATCTGGTAAAATCTCCCATATGAATTATACTCAGGAAAATCCATGCCTGCCATTATATAAAATTCATCAGACAGGAATATTTTGTTACAATTTCTATCAGATTTTTTAGAACTTTTAAAATTTTTTATAAAATTGATTAATGCCAGGCATCTTTTTTTATCAAAACCAATCAAGTCATTTATTTTATTATATTTTGTAATTCCAACAGGCACTATACCTGTAGAGAGTATATTTTTAAAATCAGATACTAATCGACTTAGGGTTTTTTCAATGTCTTTGCCGTCATTGATGCCTGGACATAGAACGATCTGAATATTTGTTTTTATCCTGTTTTTATCAAGATCTGCCAAACTATTTATAGCCCTTATATTACAGGTGTTGCCAAACAATTTATTTCTTATTTTTTCATCGAAGCTGTGTAAAGATATATGCAACGGTTCAATCCTGTATTTTATTATTTTTTCAAGGTCTTTTTTACTTAAGTTGGTTAGAGTTATAAAGTTGCCATGCCGGTAAGATTCAAGATAGTCGTCGTCTTTTATATATAAGGTAGCTCTTAAGCCTTGCGGTAGTTGGGAAATAAAACAAAATATACAGTTATTGGCGCAAGTTTTTATTTTATTCAAAATTTATTTTCAATAAATTTTTTAACTTCCAATATATCCTGCTTGGGTGTGGATGCCCCACCGCTGATTCCAACTTTTTTAATATCTTTGAGCCATTCTGTTTTTAATTCTTTATAATTTTCAATATGATAGGTATTCTTATTTATTTTTTTTGAAATTTCAGCAAGATGTGTGGTATTAGCGCTGTTTTTACCTCCAACAATTACCATTATGTCTACTTTTCGTGCAAGATCTTTGGCAGCATCCTGTCTGTTGCCTGTTGTATTGCATATTGTGTTTTCTACAAGTATTTCTTTGCCTATTTTAGTCAGTCCCGAAACAATAGCTTGTACATTTTTTAGTGTTTGAGTTGTTTGAACAACTACACCAATTTTTTCTTTTTTACCTATAGAATCTAAGTCACTAAGATTTTCTACAACCATATATTGGCAACCTTTTGCATGGTTTTTAATTCCTATTACTTCCGGATGTTTTTTATTGCCAATAATTATTAAAAAATAACCTCTTTTACTAAGTGTCCTTGCTTTAGCATGGGCATTTTTTACAAACGGACATGTTGCATCTATTATTTTTATATTTCTGGATTTTAACTTATCGATAATATCTGGCGGCATTCCATGTGTTCTGACTATAAAAATACTTCCAGGCTCTATATCCTCTTCTTTATCAACAAATTTTATACCTTTTTTAGAAAGCTCTTCAACCACACCTTTATTGTGAATGATTTGTCCAAGGCAATAAATTTTTGCATTTTTATTTCTATATTTATTTAGAGTATTTTCTGCTATATCCAGAGCTCTTTTTACTCCAAAACAATACCCTGAATTTTTTGCAATTTCTATTTCCAGGCTCAATTTTATTCAATCCTTTCATAAAGTTCCTTGATTGAACCCATTGTTTTATTTAAAATTATACTAATTGCAGTTTTATTGTCATTTTCCTTAATTATTGAGCTTGTATCAATCAAATTACCATAGATTATTTTTACTTTTGGGAAAAAAATTCTTTTCCGGGGTTTTTGAATGATTTTATTAGCCCCACTTAATGCCATCGGCAATATCGGGCTGTTACTACTCAATATTGATATTAATCCAATACCTCTGAGTCCATCTTTAATTACACCCTCTGTAGAACGTGTGCCTTCCGGAAACATGCACAGAACTTCGTCAGAATTCAAAATTTCACAAGAATTTTTAATTGCTTTTCTGTCTAAAGAGGTTCTATTTACAGGAAAAGCATTTAAAAATGATACAATTTCACCCAATACCCTGCTGTTAAATACTTCTTTTTTTGCCATAAAGTAAACATGCCTTGAAAAATATGCACCAATTAATAAAGGGTCTACATAACTTAAGTGATTTGAACATAGAATCAGCCTTCCCTTTTTAGGTATATTCTCATATCCGGATACCTCAACTCTATATACCATTTTAAACAAAATGGTTAGAATTAATTTAAGAAAAGAATAAAGTACGTGGAAAGCTTTGGAACGTTTTAACTTAATTTTATATTCTTTCATAATAAAATCTTTTTATCTTATCTGCTACTTCTTTTATACTCATATTCGTGGTATCAATCACGACTGCATTTTCAGGTATGATAAGTGGGCTGTCTTTTCTTGAACTGTCAATTCTGTCCCGGCTTGATATTTCCTTTTTTATAGCTTGTTTTTCTATTAAATGACCTTTCTGTTTATTTTGCAGATCTCTTCTCTTTATTCTTTCTTGAAAGCTTGCAGTAAGAAAAACTTTTAGTGTTGCATCCGGACATACGACACTACCCGTGTCCCTGCCTTCAAGAACTGCATTTCCGTGTTTAGAAAGTTCGCGCTGCAGTTTTACAAGATATTTTCTTATGCCTGAAAGACGTGAAACTATTGAAACAGCAGCGCCAACTTCTTTGCTTCTTATTTCGTTTGTAACATCTTTGCCATTTAATCTGACAATCGTATACCGGCTCTCGTCAGCCGGGCTGTTTTCAAGTTCAAGACTGGATTGCTGAGCAAGCGCTAAAATTTTAGTTTCGTCTTCAGGATCTATATTGTTTTCCAAAGCTAGCAGAGTAATTATCCGATACATGGCTCCAGTGTCAATATAATTAAACCCAAGTTCTCTTGCCAGTAACTTTGCTATTGTGCTCTTTCCACTTCCGGCAGGGCCGTCGATTGTTATTATTTTTTCAGTAAACTGCTTTTTTAAGTTCATATTTAAAACTTGGAAAAGAAGCGCTTATACACTCTGAATCTAATATTTTTACTTTTCCCTTTGTTTTTAATGAAAGTATTGCTAAAGCCATTGCAATCCTATGGTCTCCGCTACATTCCATAGAACCTTCGCCTATTTTTAAATCTTTAGAACCTCTAATTATTAAAGCATCATCCTTTGCTCCAATATCCACTCCCAGCTTTGAAAATTGTGTTGTAATTGAAGAAATCCTGTCGCTTTCCTTAAAACGTAGCTCTCCAATGCCTTTTATTATCGTTTTGCCATCTGCAAAGGCTGCTGCTACACATAAAATTGGTATCTCATCAATTATGTTAGGTATAAATTTACTCTCGACTGTGATGGCTTTAAGCTTGCTGAACGAGGATTCCAGATCAGCAACAGGTTCGTTATTGATAATTCTTTCATTTTTTATTTCAATTTTAGCGCCCATATTTTTCAGAGCCGTCAGCAGGTAATTCCTTGTGGAATTTATCCCTAAGTCTTTTATTAAAATTTTGGAACCTTTTAATATCAAACTTGCAACAATAAAATATGCAGCCGAAGATATATCACCGGGAATATATATATTCTTTCCCTTAAGTGTCTTTGTCGATTTTATCTTTGTATTTTTTCCGTCATAAGAAATGTCAGCGCCAAAATACTCAAGCATTCGTTCAGTGTGATCTCTTGATATTTGTGGTTGTATTATTTCTGTTTCCCCATCTGCAAATAATCCTGCAAGCATTAGACATGATTTTACCTGCGCGCTTGAAACATTAATATTGAATTTTTTACCTTTAAGGATTGACCGGTTTCCAAATATGACTATCGGGGCTTTTTTATTATTATCTTTTCCAAAGACACTTGCTCCCATCTCTCTTAAAGGATTTATTACCCTGTCCATAGGTCTATTATTAATAGATTTATCGCCTGAGAGAATTGACAAAAAATCTGTAGCACAGAGTATACCGCTTAACAGCCTTATTGTTGTACCAGAGTTACCCACATACAAAATATCATCTGGTTCCTTTAATTTATTAATTCCCTTTCCATGAACCACGAGATTACTTTCAAATTTCTCAATCCCAACTCCAAGCATTTTCAATACTTCGATTGTTCTTATACAATCTTCTGAAAATAAGTAATTTTTAATTACAACTCTATCACTTGTAAGCGAGGATATAATTGCGCTTCGGTGGGAAATTGATTTGTCTCCGGGAATTTTAATCTGACCCTTGATGGAGTTTACTCCACTTATTTCCATAGCTAGTCTCCTAAAACTTTCTTAACTCTGACTTCATAACCTACTTTTTCGATTGCTTCTTTAGCAATTTCGCCGGCATTTTCACCCTGTATCAGGATTTTTAAAATACCACCACCCAGAAACTCTGTTGAATGAAAAATAGAAATATCTTCAATGTTTATGCTGCTTGAGCTGATTGCAAGAGTTATTTCACTTAAAACCCCTCTTTTATCAGGTATTGCTATCATTAATTCATATAGATTAGCAATATCCTTATCAATATATTTAGGCAGATTTACTCTCGCTTCTTTTGCTTCGATATAGTGCTTTCTTATATATTCAGAATTATTTTTATTTAAACTATCCTTAAATTTAAGGAGATATTCTATATATTTTTCCAGCGCTTTGCTAATCTCTTCCTTGTTCTCCATCGTAATATCCACCCACATTTTAGGATTTGAAATTGCGATTCTTGTCATATCTCTGAATCCGCCCGCACAAAGCTTGAAAAGATTTTTAAGTTCAATTTGCTCATCATCAATTAGCTTGACAAGAGAGGTTGATAAAATATGAGGCAGGTGGCTTATAAGAGACACTACTTTATCATGTTCTTTTGGAGTTATTGCTACTACCTTTGAACCTATTTTCGTAAATAGGGAATGCAAGGCCAGCAGCGCTTCTGTTTTTGTAGAATCCGTAGGGGTTAATATATAAAAAGCATTTTTGAATAAATCCGGCCTGGCGCTTAAGACACCTTCATTTTCAGAACCAGCCATTGGGTGGCCACCGATGAAAATTACATCTGCAGGTAAAAGCTTCCCTACTTCCTTTACAATATTTTCTTTTGCACTCCCGACATCGGTTAATATAGCGCCTTTTTTTAAATAATCTCTTACGGAGTTAACTACTTCAATTATTTTGCTTATCGGGGTTGCTATTATTATAAGATCCGCATCTTTTACTGCCTCAGGATAATTTGTTGCTATCTTATCTATAATGTTGCGATATTTTGCAATATTTAGGGCATCGGAAACTATGTCATAACCTGTAACAATAAAATCCTTATTGATTTCTTTCAAAGATAATGCAAGGGACCCGCCTATCAGTCCCAGTCCGATTACTGTTATATTTTTTATATTTTTCATAGTGATTTAAAAATTAAATTCAAAAATACTTATTATAAAAAATAATTCTTATAATTTAATAGAATAAAAAATTTCTTACTATTTTACTATAATTAAATTTATTTTATCACTTTTTTTAAAAAAATATAAAAACCATACCTGTTGCCTCATCTAAAAAAGTACTCGAAAGCCTATACGTTGCTTCATTTAAAAAAGTACCTGAAACTAATACAGATTCATGAGAATAT
>JAHILC010000236.1 GCA_018897225.1 Actinomycetota bacterium | reverse complement strand
TTTCCATAATTATTTATATATTTTTTGTTTTTCCCCCAAGTTAACGTATTATACAGCTTTATTTGTAAAAATAAATGTTTTTGTTTAAATTTAAACATGAGTTCTTGGTCAAATAGGCCAATTTTCTAACAATTTCTTAGCAATTTATAAAAAAAGTTTTATAATTATTTTTATAATGGTTATAGTTCATGTATTTATAAAAATTAAACCGGATATGATAGAGCCTTTTAAGGCAGCAACTTTAAAAAATGCTCAAAACAGTGTTAAAGAGCCAGGTATTCTGCGATTCGACTTCATACAGCAGGAGGATGATCCTTTAAGCTTTTTGCTTGTTGAGGTTTATAAAGATAGCAATGCCGTTGCACAACACAAAGAAACCTCTCATTATGCCGAATGGCGCCAGAGCGCTGGACATATGATTGCTGAACCAAGAAAAAGCATCAAGTATGTTAATATTTTTCCGGAAGATAAAGAGTGGTAACTACCAGCGGCCGCAGGCACCTCCACCGCCAGATGATCCTCCGCCAAAACTGCTGGAGTTGCTGAAAGAGCTGCTGGATGAGCTGCTGTTAGTTAAGCTATCTTTGGAACATCCTTCAACAATAACCTATTTATTAATTTCAATTCATTGAAAACTAAAATAGAAGTTAAGATTGTGTTCAGCAGATCGCACAATGGAAGTGAAAACCATATACCCTTTAGCCCAAAGAACATTGGCAATATTAAAATTGCAGGTATTAAAAATATGATTTGCCTTGTAATATTTAAAAAAAGCGCTGGCAGCGCTTTACCTATAGCTTGAAATAAATGACCTCCAATAAATTGAAATCCAATAGTAATAAAAAATACTGACAGAATTCTTATTGGTATTATGCCCATCGTAATCATTTCCTGATTACTGGTGAAAATCCTCATGATGAGGTTAGGAAATCCAAATATTATAATAAATGCAAACCCTGCGACTACAGTTGTCCAAATAATTGCTTCCTTCAGAACTTTTTTTACTCTTTCATAATTTTTAGCTCCATAATTAAAACCCATGATTGTAGAAAACCCTTGAGTTATCCCTATTATAGGCATTAAGGTAATATCCATAGCTCTTATTGAAATACCCATTATTGCGATATATAAATCACTGCCATATTTCATTATCATTCTGCCAAACAAAACAAAGATTACACTATCTACTATACTCATTAAAAAAGACGGAAATCCAATTTTTAATATGTCCTTAATAACTGAAAATTTAACCTTGAACATCCCTATTTTAGTCTTAAAAATACTTTTACCGTAATTAAAATATATAAATATGTATATTACGCTTAAAAACTGGCTTAACACTGTGGCTATTGCAGCTCCCCTGACTCCCATTTTAAAAACAAAAATAAAAATTGGGTCAAGTATTATGTTTAAAACAGCTCCGAATATTAACGGATACATGGCTGCTTTGGGTTTTCCTTCAGCTCTTATAAGATTGTTGCCGACTACGCCAAATGAAAGAAAAATAAATCCCATTAATATGATAAACATATAATCCCTTGAGTACTGAAAAACTTCTGGTGACACTTTAAAGAAATAAAGGATCTTGTCAATGAAAATATAGCAAGGAATCATAAATAAAATGCTGCCTACGCAGTTTAAAATCATTCCATTTCCTGCTGTTATAATTGCCTTTTCTTTATCACCTTTTCCAAGCGAGCGGGCGATTATAGAGCTCGCTCCTGTACCAACCATAAGCCCGACAGCAAACATAAGTATTTGTACCGGAAGGACAAAAGTAAGACCGGCGATAGCAAGTGGACCAAGCGCATTACCTACATATAGAGTATCAACAACATTGTATAGTGCACTCACAACAAGGCCTATGGTCGCAGGCACAGAAAACTTAACCAACAGTTTCCTGATATTACCATTTAAAATTAATTCTCTTTCCTGTTCCACTTTTTTTCTTCATCATTGAAATGATTTTATTTTTTTTCTGCTTTTATCCTGGCTCTTGCTTCTTCAAAAAATGGCTCTGCAAAAGAAGTGTAATAAGTTCTCTGCTCAAAAGTCTTTTTCTCCAGTGTTTCCAGGAAACCTTTGAATTGTTCAAAATAAGATCCATATATATGATAGCTGTCTGCAACATCAACATATCGGCCAACCTTAACAGATTTGCCAATTTTTTTAGAAATTTTTTCTGCTATTGCTCTTTGCAAATCCGTGAGAGCAAATATATTCATAAATGCTGCCTTGTAAGCATCTCTTGAACGCCAATGTGTATTCATATTAAGAACAAGGCCTTCTTCAGGGTCTTCGAATATACGAAACCAAATCCTCTGAAGGCATGGAGGTTCATGATGTTTGGCATCAATTTCTGGATCCCATGTGATTGCCTGTGCCCGCCTTGTGTATCCACAAGCAACAAGATTTTCAACAGCAACAGCAATCTGATCTAAATTCCCATCAGCAACTTTATAATTAAAAAGCCTGTCGTGATAACTGTAGGACCACCCGTGACTTCCAATCCAGTGGTTATGTATCCCATCAACCACCTCCTGGCGGTAGATTTCAAGTTCGTCAAGCCCGGTTGGAAGAGCCCTGTGAATCCTTGGTTCTGCAAATGGTTCGTGAATAACCATTATCATGGTAGCGTCTCTGCTTGGAGGATCTATTGTCCTGTCATATTGTGTTTTTATCGCAATTCCCTTTGCCCAAACTTCTACG
>JAHILC010000235.1 GCA_018897225.1 Actinomycetota bacterium | reverse complement strand
TTGAGGGTACAAACAAAGCGGCTGCGCTTGAAATACTTGCAAGCATAGGTGGCAGCGTAATACCGGCTGATAGCATTAGTGATGGTGTAAAAAAACTAAAGTCCGCAAGAAATGATTAGATGAGCATATTAATTGATGAAAATACTAAACTTATCATACAGGGAATAACTGGCCGGGAAGGAACCTTTCACGGCGAGCGCATGATTGCCTACGGTACCAAAGTTGTTGCAGGTGTAACTCCGGGTAAGGGGGGACAAGATGTCTTTGGAGTTCCAGTATTTGATACTGTAAGAGAGGCTGGCGAGGCAACAGGAGCAAATGCTTCAGTGCTTTTTGTTCCCGCAAAGTTTACTGCAGAAGGTGCATACGAGGCAATAGATGCTGGCATTCCACTGGTAATAACAATTGCAGAGCATGTTCCAGTACATGATATGATGGGCCTATATCACCTGGCTAAAAAATCAAGCTCCCTTTTGATAGGTCCTAATTCCTTTGGGGTTATATCTCCGGGCAAATCAAAGGCAGGTTTTATGCATGACAGTATATTTACACAGGGCGGTGTAGGCATTATGTCAAGGAGCGCCACGAACTGTTATGAGACAGTATTTCTTCTTACAGGCCAGGGAATAGGACAGTCAACTGTAATCGGAATTGGCGGTGACATGATACCGGGCTCTACCTTTATAGACTTTCTGCCCATGTTTGAGTCTGATCCCCAGACAAGAATAATTGTAATGATAGGTGAAATCGGCGGCAGCGATGAGGAGATAGCGGCAGAATATATTAGAAGTCACATCAAAAAGCCTGTTATAGCGCTAATTGCAGGAAAAAACGCACCCCGCGGAACATACATGGGCCATGCCGGCGCAATTGTTTCTGCGGACGGCACGGGAAGCGCCGAAAACAAAGAAGAAAAGCTAAGCCAATCCGGGGTAATAATTGCTGAAAGCACAGAACACATCATCAATATTATTAAGGATATGCAGTAATTTGTTGAAGTGTTTTTAAGTATTTTTATGATTTAAAAGGTTTTAGCCAAAACCTAAATTATTTTTTAATTTATAGTCAAAACTAAAAATGAAACGGAAGTAATGTATGGATAAAATAAACAGAGGCGTTCTGGAAAATCTTCTAAAGACAATGCTAAAGATAAGAAACTTTGAGCTTGCAGTTGAGAAGAATTTTCAGCTTGGCCATATTTACGGCACAGCACACCTTGCCATTGGCCAGGAGGCAACAGCAGCAGGGTCAATAGCTGCCATAAAAGAAAATGACTTAATTACCAGTACACACAGAGGACATGGCCACTGTATAGCTAAAGGCGCTGATCTTAAGCTTATGATGGCAGAAATATTTGGCCGCTCAACCGGCTACTGCAAGGGAAAAGGCGGTTCAATGCACATAGCAGACATATCTGCTGGTAACCTTGGGGCAAACGGAATAGTGGCAGGAAGCGCCGGCATTGCAACAGGGGCAGCCCTGGCAGCAAAAAAGCTTGGCAGCGGCCAGATTGTAATATGCTTTTTGGGTGATGGAGCCTTAAATGAAGGCATATGGCACGAGGCAGCAAACATGGCATCTATCTGGAGGCTGCCTATAATCTATTTATGTGAAAATAATCAGTATGGAATGGGAATGCCCATAAAAAAAGCAACCAATCTTGATAAACTCTCAGACAGGGCAAAAGGCTATAATATTGAGGGACTTACCATAGATGGAAATGACGTGCTTACTGTCTATGAGACAGTATCAAAGATTTCCGCTGATGTAAGGGCAGGAAAAGGGCCGGTTCTTCTTGAGGCTATCACATACAGGATCAGGGGCCACTCGCTTCGTGATGCACAAAGGTACAGGCCGGAAGGCGAGGCAAAAAAATGGCTTACAGATTACTGTCCCATTGAGCGTTTTAAGAAATACCTCATTAAAGCAGGCTACATAACGCAACCTGAAATAGACAATATCACAATGAAAGTAAACGAAGAGATAGATGCAGCGGTAAAATTTGCACTTGAAAGCCCGTTTCTTGACGTGTCAAAAGTTGCCGAAGATATTTATGCATAAAAATTAAAAGTAAAATAGGAAAAAGGGAATGCTTGAGGTAAAAAGATTATGAGAGAAATAAGTTATGCAGAAGCCGTAAGGGAGTGTTTGCGGCAGCAAATGCAGGCAGACGACAAAGTATTTATGATCGGAGAAGATGTAGGGCTTTATGGAGGCGCATTCGGTGTCAGTGTTGGCCTTATAGCTGAATTTGGGGAAGATAAAATAATGGATACTCCAATATCGGAGCAGGGTATCGTTGGCATTGCAATAGGGGCATCACTTCTTGGCATGAGGCCTGTTGTAGAGATGATGTTTTCAGATTTTACCATGCTGCCACTGGAGCAGATTGCAAACCAGGCAGGCAAGATGAGATACATGTTTGGAGGAAAAGCAAAAGTTCCCATTGTAATAAGAACTCCCGGCGGAGGAGGCATAGGGATTGCTGCCCAGCATTCCCAGAGCATTGAAGCTCTTTTTTTACATTTTCCGGGGCTTAAAGTTGTAATGCCGTCCACTCCCTATGATGTAAAAGGGCTTCTTGCAAGCTCAATAAAGGATGATAATCCCGTAATGTTTTTTGAGCATAAGCTGCTGTATCCTACAAGGGCGGATGTGCCCGAAGAGCCCTACCTCATACCCTTAGGAAAGGCTGATATAAAAAGAGAGGGCAGCGACATAACAGTTGTAGCAACATCTTTTATGGTACAAAAATCTCTTAAGGTTGCAGAAAAACTCTCAGGTGAGGGCATAAGCGTTGAAGTCGTAGACCCTCGCACAATTAAACCCTTAGATATTGGTCTTATAGCCGGTTCAGTAAAGAAGACAGGCAGGGCATTGCTTGTTGAAGAAGCATGTTATACGGGAGGGTTTACCTGTTATCTTGCGTCAGAGATAGCCAAGCATTGCTTTGACTTCCTTGATGCTCCGGTTTTAAGGGTAACAGGTCTTGATTGTCCCATACCGTATGAGCATAATCTTGAGAATGCCGTAATTCCTGATGAGGCTAGAATTGAAAAGGGTATTAAGGAAGTACTGGGGTAAACATTTTTATTATGCAGAAAACCCAATATTGACAAATATTGCGAATTTATCTAATATATTCGATATAATATTATTATTTTATCGAATAAATAAATTTAAATGAATAAGAATGAAATTTTAGAAGTTTTAGAGGACTGGAATTTCTGGAGGAAAGACCAGGATACAGGGTTTACCCGTTTACAATACATTGAACAGTTACAAAGTCTTAAAGATTCCAATCAGATAATAGTAATAACCGGTGCAAGGAGGAGTGGTAAATCATATTTAATGCGAGGGTTTGCAAAAAAGTTGATTAGCGAAGGTATCAGTAAAAATAACATTTTATTTATTAATTTCGAAGACCCGCGATTTCATAGGTTGGATACAGATCTTCTTCAAAAAACATATGAAACATATCTTGAAAGTTTAAATCCCAAAGGTTCCATATATATTTTCTTAGATGAAATACAAGAAGTATCAGAATGGGAAAAATGGGTTAGAACAATGCACGAACTAAAGAAAGCAAACCTTATAATTTCCGGATCTAACGCCAGGCTTTTAAGCCGTGAATTATCTACACTTATTACAGGCAGACATGTGGATATAACAGTTTTCCCACTTTCTTTCAAAGAGTTTCTATCTTTTAATAATCTTGAAGTAAATAATAGTCTTGATTTAGTAAATAAAAAAATTGACATAAATAGATTGTTATCTGAGTATTTTGAATACGGATCCTTTCCGGGAGTAGTACTGGCCGGCGCCAAGAAGCAAATATTACTTGCTTATTTTGATGATTTATTAAATAAGGATTTAATCAGAAGATATAAAATAAGGAAAACAGGAAAAATTAAAGAACTTGCAATTTATTATCTAAGCAATATATCTACGCCTTCAACTTATAATTCACTGAAAAAACAACTTCTTTTAACAACAGATACAATTAAAAAATTCTCTAACTACATAGAATCTATTTATTTAATTTTTTTCGTAAAAAGATTTTCATTTAAATTAAAGGAACAGGAGAAAAGTCCAAGAAAAACTTATGCAATAGATGTGGGACTTTCAAATCAGGTTGGGTTTAGGTTCAGTCTTAATACAGGAAGAATGGCTGAAAATTTAGTTTTCCTGGAGCTTCTCAGAAAAAAATCCCTTGACCCTGAAATGGAATTATTTTATTTTAAAAATGAACGTCACCAGGAAGTGGATTTTGTAATAAAAGAATTTTTAGAAGTAAAAAGTTTAATACAGGTCTGCTGGAATATTGAAGATTTAAAAACAAAAAAAAGGGAGATTAACAGCCTTATTGTTGGACTTGAAGATTTGAACTTAAAAAAAGGTTTGGTAATAACTGAAGATTATGAAAATGTGGAATATTATAAAGAATTTGAAATAAAATTCATCCCTTTATATAAATGGCTTTTAAATCAAACATAATAATAAAATCAGCTTCAAATTTTTAAATGCTATAACTCTGCCAACTTTGATAAATTATCTATCCCATTTAAATCTTTTCTTATTCTTCAACAATTTCTATATTTATTAATACAAAAGGCTGTTTTTAATAATATTTACAAGATTTTCAGCTGCATATATAGGGATTACAGCAATTGATCCATATTTTATGAAGTTTTCGGCAGATATTCTTATTCCAAGCAGGCAGTTCCTTTCTTCAAGAAATTTGAACAAGCTCTGCATTGCCCCTTTTGTGCCAGATTTAACTTCTATTGGGATAATTCGGCCATCTATTGCAATAACAAAATCAACTTCAGCGGAACTTCCCCGCTGCTCTCTGTGCCAGTAGTATAATTCAGGTCGGCGATGCGGCAGACCTGAAGCTGCAAGAGCAAGAGAGACTGATAATTCTGAAAGTCCACCCCGATTTACAAAATCACTTTCTGTAATAAACTGTCCAAGATCAAGCCCGGATACTCTTTGAAGCATGCCCGTATCAAACATTGCCACTTTGAATTTGCTCTCATTGATTGTTGCACCAAGTGGAATTCCTCTGGCAGATGTATGAAATATTTTATAAGCCAATCCGGCACTTACAAGCAAGTCAAGGGCTGTTTTATAGTTTGCTGAGCGTTCAGACGATATTCTGGTGTAAACAAACTTGCTGCCGTTTTGAAGAGCAATAGAGCGGAAAACTTCTGACATTTTATCCATTGAAATATGTCTTTTATACTTTGCAAAATCATCTGTCAGTGTGGTCATTAAGTCATCAAGAATTTTCTGGCTGCCCAGCATATTTCGATGCTTCGCATAGTATTTTACAGAAGCAGGAAGCCCGCCTATGATTTGGTATTTACGGAATAATTCAAGTATTTTTATATGAATAGTATCATCAACAGGCTTTTTAAAGGAAGATGATTTTATATAATCAATCAGTTGACCTTCTCCGAGCGCTTCAAGGAATTCAAAAAAAGTCATAGGATAAAGAAAAAGTGATTCTATTCGCCCTACGCCAAAAGATGGTATCCGTGCAAGAGCAAACTCAAGAAGAGAACCAGCTGAAGCAACATGGAGTTTCGGCATTTTTTCATAGAAAAATCTTAGAGACCGGAGAGCTTGCGGACAAGCCTGTATTTCATCAAAAAAAAGAAGCGTTTTGTCTGCAACTATCGGTGCGCCATAATACAGAGAAAGCTTTTCAACAATTTGAACCGGATCAAGTGAACCAATAAAAAAATTTGCAGCAGTTTGGTCCATCTCAAAGTTAATTTCAAGAAAGTGAGAAAATGTTTTTCCAAGCTCCCGAATCAGATACGTTTTGCCTACCTGCCTT
>JAHILC010000022.1 GCA_018897225.1 Actinomycetota bacterium | reverse complement strand
TTCTTCCTTTAAAATATGGATTTCACAGAGTTTTAAACATATTGCAGCAATCCGCTGCTGACCCTGAGAGCCAAAAGACCTTATATCTTTTCCGTTTATGGTAATGAGCAAATCATCCCGGTGAGGACCAACAAGCGTCGTCTTAAGAAGCAGGTCTTTTTTAAATCCTTGCTTAAGTTTTGTGTTGAAAATATCTTTTATAGTGCCGCTTTGTAAATTTATAGGATTATCTAAATTTATGGGCGCTCCCTGGATACTTCTGTCCCAGCTAAAAATATAAACAATATCAGCCTGTATGCCAGGAAAAAAATAATTCATATATTTTACAAATTTTTCCCTTACGGACGCCAACAGGTTGCACCTCTTTTCTATTATTTCAGAACCATAATGCATCAGGTTTTCGTTCCAAGCTTCCATCGTAGAATTTCCATTGGTTTGCTCTGGACTAATCATGCTTTTTAAGAGGCTGTTTCTTTGATTCAATATTTTCTGGTAATGAAGCCTTAGGGCAGCATACCTATTTTGCAGCTTTTCAAGTATACCATCCAGAAAATCCCTTCTATTAGATGGTCCTGCTTTTATAAGTCTTAAGTCGTCCGGGGAAAATATTACTGAAGGAATTATTGATGCAAAATCTGATTTTTTTCGGTAATAAACTCCATCAATTCTTATCTTAATATTGTTTTTCTTACTCAATTCAATTTCAATCAATTGCTTTGAAGAATCTGCAATATCTTCTATAGATTTTCCTGAAGAAGCTCTCAATATGGCATAATCGCTGTCCCAGTTGATAAGCTCATCCTGGTTGCTTGTCCTGTGAGATTTCCCTGATGATATGTAATGGATTGATTCAAGAAGGTTAGTTTTACCCTGTCCATTGTCTCCTACGATTAGTATTGTGCTGTTCTTAAAATTTAATTTTACAGATTTATAATTCCTGAAGTTAATAAGTTCTAAATTGTTAAGATACATTATTTATTTTTTAATTACAGCCAGCGCATTTAAATTTTAATGACACCCCGAACAGGAACTGCAAGAACCACCAGAGCAGCTTTTTTGCGAAGAAGCGCTCGCAGCAAAATCATCGCTGCCCGAAGAGCTTTTTAAGCCAACCGGTGTAAAAATTCTTATCATATTCGAACTGCTGCAGCTTTCACACTTTATTTCACAGCCATTGTCATCGCTGCTTCTTGTAACGATCTCGCTTACTTTTCCACAATCATTGCACTTATAGTCAACGAATCTCAATTAAATCAACCACCTTTTTTGTAAATTTTCATTCTTATTATAATGGTAGTTTGTCTAATTTCAAAATAAATGATAAAAAATATCAGAGAAGAGATCAAAGTAGTGGCAAAACTTACATATGAAGATAAGAAGTTATTTGGAGGTACTGGGAAAATAATGCTTTCCAATGGAGAGATAGCAGCCACAGCTGAGGGCAAGTACTTAAGGCTGCATATAGAAAAGATTGCAGATTTTGATAGAGATGCAAATGAATGGAAAGTGGTAGAATTAAAAACAGACCCCGAAAATATTGAGATAAGATCGCCCTTGTTTTAAAGAATAATTAGGCTAATGCAGCAGTTTTCCATTTTCATAATAAAAAACAACAGGAATCTGAAATTATTCTTTAATTATCTTAATACCAAGTTCCTCGGCCTTGTTTAATGCAAAATCTGTTATGGCAACATCAGGACCAACTTTTATTGTCTTGGAGGAAACTTTTTGAGATATGTCTGAAATATCTTCTGAAGTCAATATTTTGTTTTTGCTATCCAGTTGGAAAATTGAGCCACTGCCTTCACCAATGTTTCCGACATTGCCTGTATTTGTTTTTACTTGACCTGGCTTGTCCAAACTATTACCCATTTTTTCAAAGATTTTATTAACAAGCATGCTTGTTTTTAAAAGTTCTCCATAAAGAATAAACTTTGAATTACTTTCAACAGCATCAAAAAGTGCAAACGCTTCATTATGGTCCTTTGCTCCAACAATAATTCCATGATAAGGCATTATAACAACCAAAGCCTGCCCTTTCTTTTTTAAATCTTCAAACATCGAAATTATCATATTGTTTTCCTCGTCTGATAATGGTGGAATCCCTTCCGGTACAACCGGAATTTCAACAATATTGTAATACTGCGCAACTTCGGTCGCACCCCAAACCTTGACTCCCTGAGAAACAAGAAGGGGACTGTAAAACGTATTCCCATGAATTGTACAATTAATATCCTGAAATTTCCTGAGTATCCCGTAATGCAGATCGGCTTCGCGTGATAAGGTTTCTTTTCTGCCTTCTAAAAGATTTTTATCTATATCTGTCACTAAAATGTTGTCTGGTCTTAATTTCCATCTGTACTTATCTGCACTGTGAGTTTGCGTAGAATAGATCTTCTCTCCGACTCTTAAAGCCATATTGCCACCGCTGAAATCAGTCAAGCCCCTATTAATCATATGCTCCATAAGTTCAATTATTATTTCTCTTGGCTTCAAGATTTCATCTTCGGTGAAACAAATTAACTTATCTTCTGCCATTTTTATCCTTTCTAAAATTTGAAAAATAATTATAAATCAGTTCAAAACTTAGCATGTTTTCAATTTTAAATTATAACATAGGTTTAAAATTCAAGAGTTAAAATCTTTTTATACTTTTCATATTTATCTTCCCACCTGGCAGTATTTATGGGCTCATAAGAACTTAAATTAATGGAATTAATCATTATTTCTCTGCCATCTTCTATTGAATTTATCTCCCCTGCTGCCATCATTTGCGCAAGAAGATTACCGGTAGTTGTTGTTTCTGCAGGTCCTGCTATGAGTGGAAGTCCTGT
>JAHILC010000234.1 GCA_018897225.1 Actinomycetota bacterium | reverse complement strand
TATTATCAACAACAACCACTTTAAAACCTTTCAAACGATTACTTCCAATTGGCTTTCAAACGAATTATAAAACCAATATCAAGAATTTTTTAGAAGCAGTTGATAAAACCATTAAAGACTTGCTACCTAGTACAAAAAAAAGAGAGCCATTTTTAATCAAGATAGATATCGCAAAATCCATTATTGATAATATTGCTGGTATGTTTAGCGAATATGGACTACCGTGGGACGTTAAAGCATTCAAGGCCAGTATGGAATATCTTTCTGAAAATACCGACGAACCAACAATGAAAGGAAAAGTGTGGTGTTTAGTACTAACAGATAGAAAAACTTCACGGCTTAAAAGAAATGGTAGTTACTCTGATGCTCCGGATACAACGCAGGCCGAAAGAGTCATTGCAAAACAAACAGCTATTGATATACCGATGGTAATGTTTTTTAGACAAAATGGTCTCAAGGAACAAGGATGGATGGGGTCGCCTTTTTGGTGGCCAGTTCTCGTGGCCCCCAAGAATACTAAAACCGTGATATATTCAAGCGGTTTAATATCTGATGTTCAACCGGAAGTAGTACCAGCATAAGTATAAGAGGCGAGATTTAAACACTTAAATTCTAATTATTTGTGCCACACATTTTTTCTTATTTTTTTCACCCCACACCCCTGACCCCCTTTTTTAAATCAGCGACGCTTTAAGCTCTTTTACCCTTATTTCAAGTCTTGCATAATCTGCGCTTTTGTTTTCAAAGAACTTACCCTGTTTGTATTCCTTTTTCCATCTCGAAATTATTAGTGGTGAGATTGTATATTCCCGAGCAAGCTCCACCTGGCTAACGCTTCCGGAAAGTACCGATTCTACAACTTGTCTTTTAAACTTTTCATCAAACGTTCTTCTTGCTCTCATAACTGATGAGACCTTCCTTTCTCTTTTTTTGGTCCTCATCAGCTTATTCTAACTTAAGTTATTTTAGTATACAATGTGTCCAAAGGATGGGGTTCACCCCACAACTACAAAGAATTAATTATGAATATAGTGGAAAAAATTTATACTGAAGAATATCTTAGAAAAATGCGAAGATATTTTCCCCTTATTACAAGAATAGCTAAACCAAAAAGTTTCAGACACTTTATAATTGAAGCTATTGCTTGTCTTACCCATAACACTTTTGAAAAATTGCATCTTATTAAATGTCCAACTTTGATAATAGGGGGTGCTAATGATAGTATCATCGATAAGAGCTCCACTTTGGAATTAGCAGATAGGATAGAGAATAATAAATTGCTGCTTTATGAGAATTTTGGACATAGCGTAATATTTGAAGAGAAAAATTGTTTTAATAAAATAATTGATTTTCTTAAGAATAAGTAATTTTTTCTTAATTCAACAATTATTTAAAACTTTGTAGTAATTCATAAATATTATTAGAACCAAATTCAATTTCAGATAATGATGGTGAAGCAGATAGATAAAGATCTGAACAAAGCGATGTATCACTTTTAGTTTCAACTGTAAATTAATTTGCTCTAAATTATTCTGGAGAGATAAAAATATATGCAAAATACAAATATGGAAAAAAGAAGCAAGTTAAAGGTTTACTTTTTATATTTTTTTGTGTCTCTGGCAATACTTCTTGTCACTATTATTTTTACAGGCATTATAGGAGGCTTTTTGATTCTCAGGTCTGTTCCTTCCCTGAATGAACTTACTCCCTCTGATATAGCTGAGACATCAAAAGTATATGCCCTTGATGGAACCCTTATAACCGAGTTTCATGCTGAGGAAAACAGGGAGATAGTATCTTTTGACAAAATGTCAGATTACATAAAGTATGCGATTTTAGCTGTTGAGGACAAGCGGTTTTATGACCATCAGGGTGTAGATTACAGAAGGATAGCAGGAGCTTTTATTGCTAATGTGCGCGCAGGAAACAAAGAACAGGGCGCAAGCACTATTACAATGCAATATATACGAAATGTTTATTTTACTCCTGAAAAAACTTTCAGGCGGAAAATAAACGAAGCAGTTATTGCTATACAGCTTGAAAGAAATTATACAAAAGATAAGATCTTTGAGATGTATTTAAATACGATATATTTTGGAGCAGGCACTTATGGAATAGAAAAAGCATCACAGATATATTTTGGTGTCAGCGCAAAAGACCTGGACCTGCCTCAGGCAGCCTTGCTTGCAGGTATTGTAAAGAGCCCTTCGATCTATAATCCTTTCAGTAGCCTTGAAAAAGCAACAAGCAGAAGAAACCTGGTATTAAAACTGATGTATGAGCAGAAGCGAATTAATAGCGAAGAATACTTAAATGCCATATCTGCAACAATTGAATTAAATAAGATTAAACAAGTCGCAGCAGATGGTTCCCAGAGTCATATTGCACCTTACTTTGTAGATTTTGTGAAACAGCAATTATATGAGAAAAAGTTTACTGATTACGATGTATTTAAGGGCGGCCTCAGGATATATACTACCCTTGACCCTGATTTGCAGAAAAAAGCTGAAACAGCAGTCAGGACTATTTTCCCGCAAGATCCTGAACCATCATATTCACTTATTTCCACAGACCCAAAAAACGGTTACATCTATGCATTAATCGGCGGTAAAGACTACAATACCAGCAAGTTTAATATAGCCACCCAGGGTAAAAGGCAGCCCGGATCAGTATTTAAGGTCCCTGTTTTAATGACATCAATAAATATGAACTTCTCACCAAATAACAAATATAACCCTAATGGACCCATTACAATAGATATGCCTTCAGGTCCTGACTGGAAAGTCGAAAACTATGGAGGCAAAAACTATGAGACAACTGAGATGACTGTTGTCGATGCTACAATCAATTCCGTAAATGTCGTCTATGCACAGCTCATGATGAAGGTAGGCGCAGAAAATGTTGAAGCGTTATGCTCTGAAATGGGTATAGAAGATATTGGAAATAATCCTGCAATAGCACTGGGGGGTCTTGAAGAAGGCATCACTCCTTTAGATGTCTCCAAGATTTTTTCAACTCTTGCTGCAAATGGTTATTACAGGGAACCTGTCTGTATATTAAAGATCACAGATTCAAGTGGCAAAATCCTTTATGAATATGATCCTGATAAAAATGAAAATAATAAGCAAATAATGGATGCTCCAGCTGCATATTATACTACAAAAATACTTGAAAGAGTTATACTTGAAGGTACTGGCAAAGGCGCAAACATAGGAAGGCCTGCAGCAGGTAAAACTGGCACTACAAGTGATTTCAGGGATGCCTGGTTTGGAGGTTATAGTCCTGAACTTGCAACAGTTGTCTGGATGGGACATGTAGAATCAAACAGGCCAATGGAACCTATTGAAGGTAGGAATCTGACTGGAGGCTCCTATCCTGCAGATATCTGGCGGGAATATATGAGTGCTGCTTTAAAAGACAGACCGATAGTACGGTTTGAAGCACCTGAAGGCGAACTAATTGAAAATGAAATAACAGAAGATTTAACAAAAAAAGACAATATAAATGAAAATAAAAAAGAAGAGAAGGGACTAAAAGAAGAAAAAAAGAAGAAAGGGCTGGAAGGAAATAAAAGAACCAATAAAAAATAACCTGAAAATTATCTAATTAAATCCCTTTACTAAATCCTTTTATTTAACATTTATATCAAAATGAAGGAAAATTGCTACTATTTTTACTGCTTGCTTTGTCTGGCCATAATATAAAATGTTAGAATTAAATTATTGAGTTTAAGTGGGAATATTTTCATTCCTGAATTAAGTTTTTAAGTCTAATTATTTACCCTACTATCCTACTCACTATTTTTACTTATACTTTAAACAAAAGATATTAATATACATTTTTTGTGATACAGTTCTGATTTTGTAAAGTGACTATTTTTTGGTGTTATATAGTTCCTATTAGAGTGGTATTAGGAGCCATTGCCATTTCTCCTGGCCAATTTCCTAAAGTAACTTTTTAATTTAAATCTCCAATATTTCTGGTTTTATTGAATTCCATATAGGACGAAGAGCAATTACTATCTTATATTCTTTTTTATCTACCATATCTTTAATTTCTTTTTTTAAATCTGCCGACTTTGAAATATACACTTCATGTTTTGGATGCAGAAGAATATTAATCCAACCGATAAGATTTTTGTTTTGTTCTTTAAGAATGTTATGGCTTTTATCAAATTTTTTTAAATAATAATAAACAGAATTTTTCAAGCTCTGCCACTCGATTTTGTCACCAATCCAATATGCATTAGTATCGTATGATACACATAAGGTATTTTTGTCAGGCCAATCATTAAATATCAATTTAACTTGGTGACTAAATTTTTCTTTTTCTCCACTACGATCTTCCTTTAAAGTGATAGACAAAGCAAACTTATTGTCATTATCTTTAAAAAATTCTACTTCGGTTTCAAGAATATTTTGTAGTTTAGAGTTATCAAAGAAATATTTTATTGTTTCTAATTTAAAACTATTCCATGTATTTAATTGTTTATCTTGAAAATTAATAAATTCTACCAATACAGAGTTAATAAACCAAAGCACATTATTTCTAAATTTATCATCTATATTTTTACCATCTCCAATTTCTATATTATTGTATTTTCTTAAAACATTGTTTTCTTTAATAAAATACAAAGCGCGCAAAGCATTTTCAATTAATTCATAATTGTGGTCCAGTTCATTTTTTGTTTTAACGGAGATAACAGTATTATCATCACATAACCAGTCGCCAAACTCTTTTATTTTAACTACTTTATTATATTTTTTTATTAACTCTGAGAAAGCAAAAATTTCACCATATAAAGAATGGATTTTAGTTGTAATTTGAGCAGGATCATTTTTTTGTATTTTTAATTCATGGAATAGTTCAGATAAATTATTCTCACCAATTGATTTTTCCATTCTGCCCAAGTTATCATTAAAAGAATTTAAATCATTTTCATATAAGTTTGCGATTAAGGTAATTGAAAGAGGATTAATAATGTTTTTTACCCATATTTTCAAAGTATCACCAAGATACTTTTTCATAAAGGAAAGCTTATTTAAATTCTTAGAATATTGATTCCAGTTATTTAAATCTCTAAAGTCTATTAGTTTTGTAGGCATTAAATCAATCATAATGAGTTTTAAAATATTGTTTTAAATAATTATAGTCATTAGATTAAGAATAATCTATTTTGAAAATAATGAAATTGTTGTAAACCAAAAATCTATAGATAAACAGGAAATAAAAAATTTAATGATCACTTTACAGCAATAATAGTTTTTCTCTGTATAATTCTTTTAAATAGCCGCAAAGTTATATTTAAATAGATATAGGCTCCAATAAATGATAAATTAAAACAAAGGAGAAACCATGACAAAATGGACTATCAGGAAAAGCAGCATAGTTTATGCCAAATTTGAATTCGACAAGGAACTGAAGCTGGTAGAGCAATCAGATCAGGCCAGGAAAGATAACCTGCAGCAAAAGCTGGATCAGGAATAGTATGTATTCGATCCTCGCTACAGTCATGTAAAATTCGTATAGAAACCCAGGAATGCCTTTGATGCCGATGTGCTACTGACAGCAATATTTAGCAATGCAACATTTGAGACTGAATCCGAAGGAGTCGGCTGGGAAAAAGTCCTAACCAGAATCGATGAGCCAGGCATTGGCTACTAAACCCTGGATAAATTCTTAAAGCTGAGACAAAAATCAAAAATATAGTTAGCAAACAATGTTAAACTGCACTATTGTGCTTAAGCGAGAATTTCTGTATAACAGAAACTATATTGATTTGTTGGCTGCCCCAAGGTGTGAAATTTCGAACCAATTTTTAAGGGAATTAATTGATTTAAAAGATCTATTTAGTAATTAAATAATATAAATGTTCGCTTTGGCCGGTTACTATGCGCAATGTCAGAAACAAATTGTTGTTACAAGTGATGATATTTTTATACCTGAATTGAGCTTATAAGAATAATTTATTCTATTAAATATATTCCTCTAAAATAAATTTTATGTTTTACCCTAAAAGTAGTAAAATATACTTGAAACATTTGTTATAAAAATATAAAAAATTAAATTTAGAGGCAATGAAGCTTACTTTGTTAAGTGGCCGCTTAAAGTAAGCAGAGCCAATAGCGAAACCGACTAAAGAGGTCGGTTTTTATATTTTATGGGTTAATAAAAAGGTTGTTAAAAGGAGGAAAGTCTGAAAAAAAATAAATTATATTCAATCATTTCCACCGTATTGTTGTTAAATAAATAGACACAAATATTTATAGGTTTAACTATACTATTAAATTAAATAAAAAATTAAAAAAGGAGTGGATTTTATGAAATC
>JAHILC010000233.1 GCA_018897225.1 Actinomycetota bacterium | reverse complement strand
GTACTGTTGTTCTCATAATAAATATTATACAGCACCCATATTATATGTCAAGTTATTTATGACGCATTACACTAGATGTTTATATAACTTATAATTTTGGTAATCTTTTAGAAAGTAACAAAACTTTGCACTGGGCGAGCGAAATAGTATTGTAAAAATAGCGTAATGTTAAAATATTTTTAACTTTTAAATTTATACGATTTTTTTAATTTTTCCTGTTTTTAAGCATTTAGTGCAAATGTTTATATTTTGAACTTTTCCATCAAACTCTACTTTTGTTTTGACTATATTAGGTTTAAATACTCTTTTTGTCTTTCTATGCGAATGGCTCACATTATTGCCAAAACCAGGCCGCTTGCCACAAATTTTACATATATTGGACATATCAACTCCCGCTGTTTTAATTAATTTATTTATTTTATAATTATATAGTTTAAATTGAAACTTTATTTAAAATAATGATGTCTTAAAACCGGGAAGAATATTAACACTTTTATTTTTAATTTTCAAGCCTGTTCTTAAAATATGAAGAGATGTAAAAGCATAATAGTATTAAAATATGTCGCTATCTTTTTATTTTGCATTCTTGCAACAAGCATATGCTCATGCAGTAATGTGTTAGAAAAAACAGAAAAGCTGGCATCTAACATCCCGTTTAATTATCCAGGCCTAAGAATTGAGACGAGAAGCATAAATTTAAAGCAAATGGACTTATTTTCACCTCGTATTGTTTGCTTTGGAGATTCTGTGACATTTGGGTGGAACATGAAGTATGAATACTCATATCCATCCCAGCTTGAGAAATTATTAGTAAAGGATTTTTCACAAATAAAAGTAATAAACAGCGGCATCGGTGGTAATACGATAATGGATGCAAATAAACGCCTGGATAAAGATGTTATAAATTTTAAGCCTGACGCAGTTATTATCAATTTTGGACTAAATGACGGGATGATTTCAGGATCTGTTCCAAATATTGATATTAAAGATTTTGAAAATTACTACAATGATTTAATTAAGAAGTTACAATTTGGTGATTTAAAAATTATTATTTTAGGAATTAATCCGGTAACAGGATTATTCCCAGAAAATGAAAATGAAAATTATAGAAAAAAACAAAGAGAGATTTATGAAATATATAATGAAAAAATTCTTGAAATTGCTAAAAATAACAATCTTGAGTATATAAACTTAGGGGAAGCATTTAATAAAGAAGCTGATCCTCAAGAATATATCCAAGTTGATGGAATACATCCAAATAAAAAAGGTTTGAGCCTGATTGCAGAATTAGTGTATGAAAAAATAAAAAATAAGGGCTGGGCAGATGCTTGGTTGAATAATGATTGATTTTATTGCAATATTTAATTTAAAATTAGAAATTACAATTTGAATTTGAATAAGGTGGTTTAAAATATGGTTATAAAATTAAATGACAAAGAAGTAAAAAAAGTTATAGATATAATAATTTTAAATTTTAAAGAAAATGAAGGTAAAATAAATACTTTAAATGTTTTTCCGGTTCCTGATGGTGATACCGGCACAAACATGCTTTTAACACTGAAATCAATTCAGCAGGAAATCAATAATACGGATGATTTTACAATGCAAAACCTGGCTGAAAAAATTTCCTTTAGCGCTTTGATGGGTGCAAGAGGAAACTCAGGTGTTATTTTGTCTCAGATTTTGAAAGGTTTCTTAGATAAGATCAAGGATACTGAAGGATTAGATTTTCAAGAGTTAAGAAATGCTTTAAAATCTTCAATGGAATTAGCATACAGTTCTGTTCAAAACCCAACTGAAGGAACAATGCTGACAACTATCAAGGATATTTATCAGACAGTTGATAATTTGAATATTAACTCTTTGCAATATATGGAGCTTCTTGATTTAATGATAAATGAGACTGAAAAATCTGTTTTAAGAACGACTTTCCTACTTCCTGTATTAAAACAAGCTGGTGTTGTTGATGCAGGCGCACAGGGAATACTTGAAATATTAATCGGATTAAAGAAGGCTATAATGTACTTAAAAAATAATAATACTAACGATAAAAAAACTAAAAAAGATGCTGATAAGGGTGAAATTAAAGAACAAAAAGGTTTGAGGCAAATTAACCTGAAGTCAGATATAAAATTTATTTACTGCACGGAGTTAATTATTAAAGGTGAAAATATAAACCTTATAAGATTGAGAGAAGATATTGAAAGCCTGGGGGACAGTGGATTAGTTGTTGGAAACGACAGGCTTGTTAAAATACATATTCATACTAATTACCCGCAAAAAGTTTTGCGAAGAACATTGAGGGAAGGAACACTTCATGAAATTCAGATAAACAACATGGTAGACCAGAGCAAGCAAGCTATGGTTCCTGAAGATGCGCAAATTGTTGGAGCACCGGTAAAAGATGTAGGACTTATAGCAATTGCAAATGGGGATGGATTTGAAGAAATATTCAAAAGTGTTGGTGTTGATATTGTTATAAAAGGCGGGCAAAGCATGAACCCGTCAACTTATGAAATAGTTAAAGCAATCAACAAACTTGAAAGCGAAAAAATAAT
>JAHILC010000232.1 GCA_018897225.1 Actinomycetota bacterium | reverse complement strand
AATTCAGTTGACAGTTACTTGCCCAAAGGATATGCAACAGTTGGGACTAAAGTAGAAATAAAACATATAGCTGCAACGCCTATAGATATGGAAGTTGTTGCGCAGTCAGAGCTTCTGGAAATAGATGGGCTTAAATTGAAGTTCAAAGTAGAAGCTTATGACGAAAAGGAGAAAATCGGAGATGGGACTCATACCAGGTATATAATTAAATGGGATGATTTCATTAAAAAGGTTGAAAGTAAAAAAAATTCGTAGATTTGCATTATTCTGTGATTTTCTTACCTGATTTTAGGTGTGAAGAGATCTTTTACATTGGCCTCTTTCCGGAATTGAAAATTCTTTGATAGTTTAATCGACCTGTTTATCTGTTTTGGAACCAATATTAAAGTTAAGATTATAGCCAGTGCAATATAAATCAAAGGGTCATGGTAATAAAATCCAAGGAAAATTGTTGCAGTGGCTATTCCCAAGACAACTCCCCAGATCATATTTCTTAATACATACAATCCGAATAGTATCCCTATTGCAAAGGATGGAATTGTTAAAGGATGAACTGCAAGCAGGAAGCCAAGCATTGCAGCGATACCTTTGCCTCCTGAAAATTTGAGATAAGGGGAATAATTGTGACCAGCAACGCAGGCGCACCCTGCAATTAAAGCAACAATCCAATTTTCAGTAAATTTAATAGCTAAGAAAAATGAAAAGTAGCCCTTTGCGACATCAAGTATGGTACCTATGACTCCCCAGAATTTTGAAACATTAAAAATAAGGTTCCATCCCCCAGGGTTTTTATCGCCAATTTCAGTGAGTTTTTTACCACCTGCAAGTTTTCCTATTATATAGCAGAAAGGAATTGCGCCAATTAAATAGCATGCAATTATCATTCCAATATAAATTACTCCAACATAAACACTTGTCTGCATAAGTTCCATTGTTCCTCATTGGTGTATTAACAAATCTATAATTATAATTTTATATAATTTATTATTTTTTAACAAACATAAAAAGTATGATGAAAAGTAGAACATATAAAATAAGTTGCATTTTAATCTTAAATGTATTTAAATGTTAATAATTACAATTTAAAATGTAATTATTAACATAATATGGAAAATATAAAAGCAGAAAGGTATTAGAGATGTCTTTTTTTGGTAAAGAAGTAAGAATGAATAGACTTTTTAATAAGAAGTCAGGGAAGATACTTGTAATAGCATTAGATCATGCTGTCGGGTGGGGAGTTATTGAAGGTATTAACAAGATTGAAGAAACAATGGCAGTAATTATTAAAGCTGAACCAGATGCTATAACCATGCAGAAGGGCATAATAGAAAAATGTTATAGCAAATTTTCTGCCTCTATTCCTTTTATTATGAAAGCAACCTCATTTGCTCCATTTCATCCAACATATGATACTCAAATAGGAGACGTGGAGGAAGCAGTAAGGCTTGGGGCAGATGCCATTGCTGTAGGTTGTACAGTTTGTGGAAAAGAGCAGGCAGAATTATTAAAACAAATGGCGAAAATTACAAAAGAAGCTGCATCCTATGGGATGCCAACTATTGCACATATATATCCAAAAGGTGATTTGATAAATGAGGATGAGAGATATTGGGCTAAATATGTTTCATATGCAGCAAGAGCTGCAGCAGAAATAGGTATAGATATAGTTAAAACTTTTTACACCGGAGATCCTGATTCATACAGAAAAGTTATAGAAAGTTGTCCGGCAAGGGTAGTCGTATCTGGTGGGCCAAAGATGCCAGAGTTAAAAGATGTATTAATTATGACTAAAAATGCTATGGAAATGGGGGCGTATGGTGTTACCTATGGAAGAAATGTATGGCAAGCCGAAGATCCTATAAAAGTTGTAACAGGCCTAAAGATGATAATTCATGAGAATAAAGAAGTAGATGAAGTTATGGAATACCTGGGAAGCAGCAAATAAAAGAATACTGTAATAGAAAATAATTGATGGAGTTTATATGAAACCGGTTATTGGAATAACTATGGGAGACGCTGCAGGTGTTGGTCCTGAGTTAATTCTAAAAACATTGAGTGACAAGGAGGTATACAATGAATGTATGCCGGTTGTAATAGGCAGTTATGATTTGTTAAATAAATTATACATTGAGTTGCGTAGAAAGAATATAGTTGCTGATCTAAATCTTATAATGATAGATTCTTGCGCAAAATTAAAATCGAACTTGAACTCGAATTATCCGAACATATTGATATATGATGATTTTAAGCTAAATTTTGAAAATATTAAGATTGGACAAGTCAATAAGGAATGTGGGAAAGCTTCAATATTATATTTAAGCAAGGTGGTTGATTTGATTGGAAGAGGACTAATTGACGGTACTTGTTCGGCCCCTGTTAACAAAGAAGCAATCAACCTGGCAGGCTATCATTATAATGGTCAAACAGAATATTTTACCGAAATTACCGGGGCTGCTAAGGTTGTTCCGTTAATAATTATCGATAATATCAGGATGTTTCAACTAACAGCTCATATGCCTTTAAAACAAGTGTTATCATCGTTAAATCCCAGCCAAATTTTTGAAATTATTGTATTTGCAGATGCTTCCTTAAAAAAGATTGGAATAAGGACTCCTAAGATTTCTATTGCTGGAATTAATCCGCATGCTGGAGAAAATGGACTGCTGGGAACGGAAGAGATTGAAATATTTAAACCAGCCATAGATCAAGCAAAAAATAAAGGTATAAATATAAATGGGCCTTTTCCGGCAGATAGCTTATTTTTAAGAGTGAAGAATGGGGAATTTGACTGTATAATAACCATTTATCATGACCAGGCTACGATTGCAATGAAGCTTCTTGGAATACCCATAACGATGACTCTGGGTCTGCCATTTATAAGAACATCTGTTGGGCAAGGCACTGCTTATGATATTGCAGGACTATATATCGCGGATGAGTCTGTTTTTAAAAAATCATTAATAGTATGTGCAAAGTCTATAAAAAAATAAAGCAATAACATAAAAATCCGGGCATCAGGATTTTAATAGATAATATTTAAAAATTGAAAACAATGAAATATAGTGATTTAAATTTTGATTCTATAAAAAAGCTAAATAAAAAGGAGTTTATCTTAGTTCCAATGGGTTCGATGGAAGTGCATGGACCTAATCTGCCGCTGGGCTCAGATTTATATATTGCTGAAGCTTTTGCTTGTTTAATTGAGAAAAAAATAAGTTCCATTATAATGCCGTCAATTTCTTATGGGTATGCAAATATTACAAAAAATATTTTTGGTACTATCAGTATCGACTTTAGCATATTGGCCTCTTATATCTATAATATTATTAATAATTTAATAAATTT
>JAHILC010000231.1 GCA_018897225.1 Actinomycetota bacterium | reverse complement strand
TCATTTATGCATCAAAGATATTGGATACTTTCATTCCACCACTTGCTACTATTCCTGTCGCACTTATAAGTAAGGAAATTTTTTCTTTTAGTAAATGGAAACCAATTTATTTGTGCCTGCCGAGTGCTTTTTCTGTACTGTCGTTCTCACCTTTAATATTGACATCAGATTTTCAAAAAAACGCCTTAGGAATAGTTTGGTTATTCTGCTTAATTTACAGTCTAATAAAATTTCAAGAATGCTTAAAACGAAAATATTTAGTATTAGCAATAGTATACCTGATACTTTGTGGTTTAACACATTTTGGTTGTTTTAGTATTGCACTATTTTTTACGATTACAAACATAGTTGCCTATTGTTTCTTTAACTATAAACTGAAATCAGTAATTAAGTATCTACTTATAATACTTTTATTAGTAACCTTAGGCTTTTCTTTACTTTTTGTATTGGATAAAACCAGGGCGTTTCGTATGATTTTGTTTCCCGTGACTTTTTTTAAAGAACCAATTATTCTTTCGATACTTATTAAGAAAGCTAAAGTGTTACCTACAGATTTATTTAATTTGGTATTCACAAATCTTTTTTTATTTTTGACAATTTTCTTGTTATACAAAAAATCAAAGTTAATTCCTCGACAAATTAAACCTTTTATATTTACTACTATTTTGGTTTCCCTTTTTTTAGCTTTTCCCTTAATGGGAAAGGAATGGGCTGGTAGACTTTTATTAATGGCCTTTGTTCCTACTACCATTCTTATTGGGGTGGTAATCTCACTGGTAAATAAATTGATTATAAAACGCCTTATAACAGGTACTATTGTACTTATTATATTTCTCTCCGTTATTTTTGTTTTGAATATTCCGCACCAACCGGCAATCAGCGTAGAAGCATTTAACGAGTTAAAAAAACTTAAGAATCAAATAGAAATTTCGGATAAAACTTTAATTATAGCAAGGCACGGGTTGGAATGGTGGACAGCCTGGGCTTTAGACGTTAATGTTGCGCAAGACAAAGCTCTGATAAAAGAAGATTGGAAAAAATACGATAGAATCCTTTTTCTCGAACAGTTAAAGGGTAAATCAGCTTTTGGGCCACAAGGATCGAAAATAAGTTTATTCCCAGAACCTAAAATACCGAGAAATGCAGAGTTAATATTTATTAACAATTACTATAGGTTATATGAAGCAGAAGAGCCAAAAGATTTTATTTATTTTTCCGAATAATATATTCACTGCATATAACAGCAGGTAACACAATGTCTCGGTTCGTCTTGCTTTGATAATTGGAATCGAATGCTTACTTTAGTGATTTATTAAACGTTTAGTATAAGTATTTCAGCACTGCACCTACTTGTTTTCCGTTAAGCGCAATTAAATGCAAAAATGAACGGAGGTTGAAAAGATGGAAAGATATAATCCAATACTTACACCTTGGCAAATTAATGAACGAGATTTCCCTCGTGAAGGGAGTCCAATAGAGAAACTGAAATTCTTGCTAAGATATGCAATCTTAGCTCCTTCCAGTCATAATAGTCAGCCATGGAAGTTCCACATTCGGGACAGAGAAATCGATATTTTTACTGATAAGGACAGATGGCTTAAGGTCGCTGATGCTGGCCAGCGTGAGTTATACATCAGCGTTGGTTGTGCTCTGGAGAATCTTCTTATTGCCGTTGAGCATTTCGGATACGCTCATCAGTAGGAGTACTTTCCGGAAGGTGAAGATAGCCTTGTAGCAGTGGTGAAACTTACACCCCAAGGAAAAATCGAGAAACCTAGGGACCCAGTACTCTTTGAGCAGATTCCCAAAAGATATACCAACCACAACATATACTCATTATTTGCGGAATTAATAAAATTAGTTTATGATAAGCATAAGAATCTATAAAGATGTGCCGTAAGGAAAAATAGTGGTTACTTTTTTATAGGCCTATCTTAACTGGCGTGTTCTACTTGATTAAGGGTAAGTGAACTAGTAAAATTAAGGGTGCGAGATATTAATACGAAAATCTTTGCTCATGTTAACTATCGGGATATCGAACGGATTAAAAGCCCTCTGGGTTTTAGAAGAAAATGACAACAATAAGAAGTTACAATCTGAAGTTTCACCTATAGTCATCGTTAGGCGCAATCACTGCAGGACAAAATTTATAAATTAACTTAGGAGTAGAATTATTATGAAAGCAACCCAATTATACAAAAAACTTGAAAAAGATTTTATTACTCCAGAGATGAGTGATGAATGGGCAGAATATATGAATTCTGTTGCAGATTTTATCAGTGAGAACTTTAAGAAAAGATCAATGGGTTTGGTTTGTGATTTCGCAACAGAAATTAATAAAGTTTATACTGCAGTTTTTCCTTCGAGAGAAGTTATGCAAAAAATCATAGATGATGGAACTCAAAATGCTATGCTTTTTGTCCATCACCCATCGATTTGGGATATCAGGAAAGCTCCAGAAGTTTTTCAGCAAATAGACAAAGAATTATTACAACAATTCAAAGAAAGAAGAATATCTATTTACAATCTTCATGTGCCTTTAGATAATTATGGAGAATATTCAACAAGTGTAACTTTGGCAAAAGCATTAGGTATCAAACCTGAAAAGCCTTTTGCTCCTTATTTTGGTGCTTTGGCTGGTGTATTTGGAAAGACCAATTCAGCAACAATTCAAGATTTAAAAAACAAATTTCAAGAAGCTGTTGGACATGGAGTTAGTTTTTATAATTATGGTGAAAATAATATTACAGAGGGAACTGTTGCCGTTGTTGCAGGTGGAGGTTTAGATGAAACTATCGAAGAGATAGCACAAAATAAAGTAAATGTCTTAGTCACAGGGATTACCGTAAAAAATGACCATTCCAAAAAGGCACATGAATTTGCTGAAAAACATAGAATAAATATTTTGGGTGGAACTCATTATTCTACCGAAAGATTTGCATGTATTTCGATGGTTGATTACTTTAAGAAAAATGGGTTGCCTTCTGAATTTATTAAAGATATACCAGGATTAGAGGATATGTAAATTTTGTCCTGCAGTGACTTTCTTACTTCGTTCGAACCACGCTGTGCTCTCCTCTCTTCAGTCGTCGGGGAGTATAACAGCGGATATGAGGTTCGAGCCTTGCAGGCTCTCAACCCAAATTGCTCTCCCGTTGGTCGAGCAACTTCTCATATCCGCAAACGTTATCTGAAATTCCGAACCACGCCTTTACAAAATAAAAACTTATTTATATTATGAAATTTACATTTAGATAAAGGTTTTGAATATGGACAAATCGCAAATCCAAGAAGGAACAAAGAAACTGCTTGAAAAAGCAGAG
>JAHILC010000230.1 GCA_018897225.1 Actinomycetota bacterium | reverse complement strand
GAGCGTATAACAATGGCATTGTTTTGGACGTAGCAATCTACTTCTTTACCGATGCCAATGCTATTAAAAAACTCAATAGGAATAGTTATTTGGCGTTTTTGCGATACTGAAATACGTTTTTTAATCATGAGGCTCACCCCTGTTTGGACTGTTTGCGACATAAACATTTCTCCCTTCATGGTATATGTAAAATCAAAAAAGTTATACTCATTTTCTTTGATTGTGTTATAACAAAGAAACAAAGAATTGTCAAGCGTACGGGTAGTCATGTATATCATAATCGGTCCTGAATCTGTCATCTTGAATTGAAGCTAGAATTTTTGCAGAATTTAATGATTTCTTAGCTCTGCTGATTTCTTTTCTTATTTCTTCTAAATTCATATTGCTATAGTATCACGGTCTACATTTTGGATAAACTGAGTTGGTAAAGCTCTAAGGTAATTAATGTAATCTTCTGATAATACTTGAATAGAAAGTATTATATTAAATTCAATTTCCAGGTCATAACCAATAAACCTTATTTCCCTGGTTAAATTTCTTCCAGCTGACTTCGTTATAACAATTAAATCAATATCAGAATCTTCAGATGCATCTCCTCTTGCCTTGGAGCCGAATACCAATATCTTTATGTTCTTGCCTTTTTATAGATTATATTACTTAGAGCTTTTTAAAATTAAAGATTTTTCAGCTTAAACAATTGCTATGAAGCTAAAGCCTTTTTTGCAAAGTCAAATACTGGAATTTTAATACTTTTCACTGGTTTGAACTTATCCCTTGCAAATTTAAGGAGTTCATCGGTAACTTTTGGAGAATAAATTTTTTCTCCGCACTTCGCACATACCTCAGCAGGGACATTCTCTACAAGGAGGTATTTACCACCCTCTTCGTAGTAAAATGTTACAATTTTTTTCTCTAACTTACCACCACAAAAAGTGCACTTCACCTTAAATCACCTCCTGGTTTTATAATTAATCCATTCTGAAGATTCGGGTTCATAGACCGTAATAATTATAACTGTTGGTGGTAATGAAACTTGAACGTGTAAATTTCTTCCCTTTTTTGTCCTTCCATAAATGAGTTTTGTATTTTATCTTTAATTTTCTTTATTATAATTCTCCAAATTATATCATATTAAATAAATATGAAATAATTTTTTAGTGATAATATCTTAGTTAACAACGTGTCTAACCAATGGGGTTCACCCCAAATAATAACCTAAACCTTTATATAACCTATCCCAATTATACAGGTTATAAAAACCAAAAAAGGTTTAGGTCAGTAGAATAAAAATAATTGAGTAAAAAACATAATTTTTATTAATAGTATAAGTTGGTCTATCTAAAATCAAAAAACTTCGAGATTTTTTATTTCCAAAGTTATTACTTCTCAAGAAAATTCAAGAAGAAGTGTGAGAACTTAGTAAATTCCTCAGGGGCTTTTTTAAGATTTTTATAAACTTCTTCTGTATCAATTTTAAGATAAAGGTGAATTAAAATATTGCGAAAATCTGCCATTTTAGAAGACTTCTGGCTAAAATTTTCAGGTATAACCTTGCATTCCCCTAAAAGTAAAATAACGTCCTTATAGGTTTCTGCAGCTCTATTAAAATACTTAGAAAGAATATGATTGCCAATATCGCAAATCGCTTCAATTCCAATAATCATTGCATACATCGAGGCATACTGGATTGTTTTCTCCTTAAAAAATTTTTGCTTTGGCAATCTTCGGAGTTGCTTTAGTTCAGTAACTGCCTCTTCAATTTTTTTAATTCTTTCTTTTATTATAATTTCTGTTTCCAGTTTATCTCGCATGGACACTCATATCCCCCAGTTTATTCTCCTTAACCCGCTCTTCCAAATAATTATAGTAAACCTTCCTCAAATAAAGAGCATCATCAAATTCCTTAAGACTCTTTAGTTGAAAACTAACTCTTAAATCCTCATCCTCGTAGAAGATAACCTTACCTTGAAGAATAACTAATTGAGACAGTAGAGGAGAGGCATTATTAAGAATAGCTACATCCAAAGGTTTATTTTTAATAACTCTACCTAACTGGTCAAGAAGTAAAAGCCTAATTGTGTAATATTTACTTTGAGAAATAGCTTTATTCAAAAATACAGCAAAATCAATATCACTTAATTTATTAAATCCCTTTTTAGCCACAGAGCCAAAAATATAAGCCAAGACAACCCCGCTCTCTTGAAATATTTTCTTAATAGATTGTAAATTTGAAAAAATTTCTTTCATTTATGTCCCCGCTCAAATAATTAAAAAACTATTCTTTTATCTTATATTTTTCTTTAAGTGTATAAACACATTGTACTTTATTTTTAAAAATTTTTAAAAGCTCTTGATCATTCTGATTCATTAATAGTCAAATAAACCAAACAGGAGCAAACAACACATCAGTTTTATTAATTTTAGTCTCTCCCCAAAATCCCTTTGTTAAAACCAGTCCACGAGGGGGCTTATATTTTTTTACAAAATTTATAAAACTTCTTCCGGGTTTAGTAGAAGTAAAATTAGTATACTTTACTTCAATTGGAATTAAATTTTCACCAATTTTAATTACAAAGTCCACCTCTGCACCATGAATAGTCCTCCAATATCTTACCAAAGTAAATTTGTTCTTAAACAGCTGCAAAAATACTGTATTTTCTACTAAACTTCCTTTATCTTTTCTTAAGGAAAATTCATTAAAGTTTTCAATTATCAAGTTTCTAAGACCATTGTCAATAAAATATAACTTGGGGTTTTTTCTAATTTCAGAAGAGATATTTGTGTAATAAGGCCCAAGCCTTCTCATAATAAAAGTTTCTTCTAAAATAGATAGATAATGCTTTAATTTCTTATAATAGGTTAAACTATCTCTAACCAAGCTTTGATAATTAATGATATTGCCTATTTGATTTGCCAAGATAGTAAGTATATTTTTAAAATCAAAATCATCTTCTATTCTAAGCAGGATTATTATATCTCTATCAATATAAGTATTGTAAATGTTTTCTAAAATTATTTTTTTAGTCTGGGTACTGCCTGTTTTAACTACCTCTGGATAACCGCCAAAGATACAGTATTCTTCATAAAATTTAATAAAATCTTCAGTAAAGATACTGCTGAACTCTTCTGCCTTTTTTCCATTGAAAATAAAATCCAAAACAAGAGAAGAATTTTTTCTATAATGATTTAAGATATTTTTAGGTTTAGTATACAGGTATTCTTCAAAATCAAACTGATATAAATTAAGTAAAAAAATTCTTCCTACAAGGTACTTTGCTGTACTTCCTGTAAGTTCCAGTGAGGAAGAACCAGTTATTATAAACTTTACATTTTTATACGTATCATAAAGAAGCTTTAATTTTTGGCCTCCATTTTTTATATACTGAAATTCATCAAAAAGAAAATAATATCGTTTTTGGAAATCTCCATTAATATAAGCATCAGTAAAACTTTTTGGATCTTTAGAAAAATTATCAACCTCCTTTCTATCTTCAAAACTTATATATACAACATTTTCAGGTAGAGTATTTTTACTTTCTTTTATATAGCTACTTAAATATTCAAGAAGAGTAGTTTTACCAGATTGTCTTGGACCTCTAATAGCCAATATTTCTCTTCTTCCCAGCCATTTTATTAGTTCATCAGATAATTTCCTGTGTATATATTGCATTTTTTATAAATAAACACTATAAATAATACGATAATTATTAAAATTTGTTTTTATATAATAGCATTAAAATCAACCATTTTCAATCTTTTATTCTTTTATCCCAGCAATTCTGCATCTTCTGCACATCTTATCCCAAATTAAGCTCAAAAATACACTTTTACACCAATATTTTCAGGTATCAATTTCGAAATGGGTAAAAATTATTTCAAAAAATATATGATTTTTCTTAATTTGGAGTGCCTAAAATATCAATTACTTATATAATTGTGGTAAGGTTCATTTGGTTGGTTTGAAAAATAAAGGAGGTGCTATAGGGGTATTGGGTATATCCATTGTGCAAGTAAGAATCCTGCTTTTATAAGATCGACCAAAAAGGATTTAGTATTAATCCTTGCCTCTTTAATGTTACGTGCAAAAAATATATTAAAGATATTTAAGACAATAAATAGAAATAAAATAAAAGCAGTAATTGCATTTTGGTTATGCCTGTATACATGGTCAGCATTCCATGGAGAAACTATCTCACCTGCAGCACTTGTTCTCAATCTGCCACCTGGCATGGCATATTGATACAATATTTTTCAAACCAACTACTGAGGGCAGATTGGTTACCCACATCCATTCTGCCCTCTCTTCTTGTACATCCCATTTGCCAAGTTCATCTGAGTGATGCCTGACTGTTTTAGTCTCTTCTGATTTAATATAAAGGAAGAATTATTGCCTCTTGCTCCAAATGGAGACGTCTTTACTGAATATTTACGTTATTTTTATGCCTTTTTACAGATTATACGATATAGAGTTTTTAAAAACATCATCCCAGTAAAATTCCAACTATTCCAAGTAGACTATAAGTCAAGTAGTAATATCAGGTGTTAATTTCCTGCTACAGTATATTGAAGAGGAAAGCCTAGCCTAACTTTAAAAAAATTACTCAAAATCACTAACCGCACCTTCTTAACTGAAAAATCTTTAATTATTAATGCGCTACACAACAATATTATTACATTACCGCTTGTAAATCTTAATCCTTGATAGTCTTGTGGGTTCAACCAGTATATAAATATCAGAATTACTTATATTGCTCACAGTTTACCTTTGTTTATATTTTATAATCTTCCACAACATTTTTTATATTTTTTTCCACTTCCACAAGGGCATGGTTGATTTCTACCAATTTTCTTAGAATTCTTCATTAGTTTATTAGCAGATTTATTGGCCAAGGAATCATCATTTTCCCTTCTGCCATTGGTGCTAGCAAATGGCACCAGAGGAATTGGGTTATCATTATCAAATGGCTTATCTTTTTTATCTTCCGGAATTAAGTCTAAATCCAGAAGACCTACAACTTTAAATCCAAATGACGGAACATTGGCAGCAATTTTTGCCATTTCAATGAATTCTTCATTATCTAAAACTACCGTAGGACATCTGGGACAAAAATATCCTCCATCACATCCAATTAAAAATTGATCAGGCTCTTTTTTTGTTTTTATGAGAAGTAGATATGTTTGGTATAAATTTTTTAACCTTGAACTACAGCCAGGACATATTTTGCTATTTTTCAATTCAGTTGACCAATACATTTGGCGGGGTATTGATAATTTATATTTCTTATTGGACATATATATTATGAAAAAACTTT
>JAHILC010000229.1 GCA_018897225.1 Actinomycetota bacterium | reverse complement strand
GACCGAAATAAAAATAGAGGAATTTCTTTTGTTTAAATAATATGGATCTTGTTTGCCACCAGCTCCAAATACCAGATCAAACATCTTGATAGCAGACATATCACAGGGTTTGATTCCAAAAATAATTTTATTTCTGGAACTGCTGTCGGACACTCCGGAAGACATTAATTCTATATTTACTACATCAGGCTTTTCTAAATCCTTTTTATATTCAAATTCAAATAATGTCTCAGATAAGGGAAATAAAAGGAATTTTGGGCTTTTCTTTGTTTTTTCAGTAAGATTTATAATCGTTATATTGCCATTAACTTCATGACTTACTATATTTTCCCATTTCATAAAATCAATCAAACCACTATCTAGGTCCTGAATGGGTAGATAGATGTCAAATCTATCTTTGATTCTATTAAAAAGCAGGTTTAAATTATTCTTCTTGATAATATTTATTATTTTAAATTGCCTTGCCATCTTGCTTATTTTTAATATTTCCTTTTTTATATTGACTTTATCCTATATTAATTCTTCCTCTTTAATATTTTTTTCTATATTCTTAAATGTTAGCAGCGGGGGTTTACTTTCAATGCTTAAACCCGGCACATATCCAAAAATCCTTTTAATTTCCTTATTCATTTTTTTCATTAATTTTAAAATAGGAATATTTGAAGGGCATGCTCTTTCACACTCTCCGCATTCAACACACCTGCCTGCCAGATGCATTACTCTTATCAGTTGAAAGAATTTGCCCTCACTCGAAGAAATTTTCTGTGACTGCCAGTGCGGTTGTTCTAATTGGGTTATGCATCTGTCCCTGCATATCTCAAGAGGACATATATTCCTACAGGCATAACATCTTATACATCTGCTAAATTCTTCCTCCCAGAAAGAATTTATTTCCTCTAAACTTAACTTTTCAAATTCCAAAAGGTCTTCATACTCTTTTTTCTGTTTAATATTAAATTTCTTATCATTCTCAATAAATTCATCAAAAATTGGAGGTTTGTCATAAATACTGCAAACATAGCACTTTTCTGCATATACTTCTTCAATATTAAATTCAAAGTCTTTTTCGCTGGTACCTATCTTAATGATATTGTCACGTATTTCAGCAGAAGTAATTTTTAACCCATTTATTTTTTTCTGTACTTTTTTAATGTCAATTACACCGTTACATTCAACAGAAATTATTTTTATTTTATCCCTGTCAATCAGATCTTCCGCTAACAGCTGAACAACTGCCTTCACATCGCAGGGTTTTAGTATCATGCCTATTTTTCCATCAATTTCCTTTGATAAAAAATAAGAGTAAGTGGCCAGATTATTTATGCAAAGATTATTAAAAATTAAATTATCAATCTCTTCTTTTTTTTCTATGAACAGAGGATTAACTCTCAGCGGTATGTTACTTTTTGTATATCCAATAACTATTTTTAAATCATCTATTATATCACTGACTTTTTCTCTTAATCTTTCTTCGGTTCCCATTATCTTTTTATTTCTCTAATCCTTTTAACAAAACTGTTGACTACTTTTTGCCATTTTTGCGCTTCGGAAGCAGATACCCACTGATAAGAAAACCTCCTGTTGTCTATCCCGATCACTGGAAGGAAATCCTTTAATATCTCAAGCCTTCTGCGCGCATAATAATTACCTTCACTATAATGACAATCACCAGGATGGCAGCCTGATACAAGGACACCATCTGCTCCCAAACTGAAAGCTTTTAATACAAATAATGAATTCATTCTACCGCTGCATGGCACCTTTATAATTCTTATATCCTCTGACTGTCTCAATCGTGCTGTACCTGCAGCATCAGCTCCAGCATAGGAACACCAATTGCATAAAAAAGCTACTATTTTAACCTTACTATCCTTATTTTTTTCTTCCATTTTTAACTAATCTTTAAATAGAAAAAGCTTTTAATTCTTCAAGCAACATCTCATCATTGAAACCGTTCAGGCTAATTGCATCAATCGGACATGTTGCTTCGCATAATCCACAACCCTTACAAACAGACTCTATTACCTTAACAATATTATTGTCTCTTATTTTTACTTCTTCAATAGCGCTATATGGGCACACCATTAAACATTTATTACAACCTATACATCTTATCTGGTCAACTATAGCAACAATTGGGTCAGTCGCTAATTCATCTTTTGACATTAGCGCCAGAACCTTGCCGGCTGTTGCACTGCCCTGTGCAACACTTGCAGGAATATCCTTAGGTGACTGGCATGCCCCTGCAAGAAAAATACCAGAAGTGTTGGTTTCTACCGGCCTGAGTTTTGGATGACTCTCTGTAAAGAAACCAAATGAACCTGTACTGATATTTAGTGTTTCCGCCAATTTCTTATAACCTTTTGAAGGTATCATTGCGGGAGCCATTACTACAAGATCGGCCTCCACCTCTATTGATTTTCCAAGTATAGTATCAGAACCCCTGACAATGAGTTTTTCACCCTTTTTATATATTTTAGATACTTTTCCCCTAATGTACTGCGTTCCATACTCCTGAGCCCTGATAATAAATTCATCATAATCTTTGCCAGGCGATCTTATATCCGTATAAAAAATTAGAGATGTTGATTTAGGAAGATGCTCTTTTGTAAGTATTGCTTGCTTAGCAAGATACATGCAGCAAGCTGATGAACAGTAAGACATCCCTTTTGATCTGTCCCTGGAACCAACACAGGATAGAAAAACTATTTTTTCAGGTTCTTTTTTATCTGAAGGTCTTATTATATGTCCATCGGTTGGACCAGAAGCGCACATAAGCCTTTCATACTGGACACTCGTAATTACATCACTATATTCATTTACCCCATACTCTTCAAAAACACTTGTATCGAATATATCGACTCCTGTAGCAACTACAATCGCTCCGACATCTTTTGTTATTAATTCTTCTTTTTGGTTATAATCAATTGCGTTTGCCTGACAAGCTTTTATACATTCTTGACACTCAGAACATATCCCGCAGTTCAAGCATCTCTGAGCTTCCTTTAACGCTTCTTCTTCATTAAAAGGCAGAATGACTTCTTTAAAATTATTAATCCTCTGTTCATTTTTTAATTTATTTATTTCTGCTCTTGCTGATTTACTGAAAGAATCAAGTTCCCTATCAGTAAAGATTTCATCAGGTTTTAAGTAAATTTCTGATTTCTTTTTTTCCTCAATTTCCTTTACAATGTCTTCATATTTTATCCCACCAATAAACTTGGCGATTACATCTGCAGCTAATTTCCCGTGCGCAATTGCCTCTGTAACAGTAGAAGGTCCCAATACCATATCGCCTCCTGCAAATATACCCTCATCATTTACCAGAAGAATTTCTTGCCTATTTAGTTTTATCCGCTTATCAGGAGTTATTTCAAAATTTCTTTTACCAATATTTAGATAATCGACATCGGGTTCCTGTCCCACAGCTAAAATTACCGTATCAACCTGGCTGCCAAACTCACTTCCTTCAACAGGTACTGGCCTTCTTCTGCCACTGCTGTCAGGAGCGCCCAATATATTCTTAATCAATACTATCTTTTCAACCTTACCGTCTTTCCCCTCAATTTCTAAAGGTGAAACCAAATAATTAAATACTATACCTTCTTCCATGGCATCTTCTATTTCATCGTCCAGGGCAGGCATCTCTTCCCTGCTTCTTCTGTAAAATATTTCAACTATGCTTGCCCCTATACGAAGAGCAGTTCTTGCAGAATCTATTGCAGCATTACCTCCGCCTATTACTGCCACCCTGCCCTTTATATTCTTTATTTTTTCCAGTTTGACATCTTTTAAAAACCCAACACCAGAAACTACACCATCCAAATTCTCGCCTTTAATTCCAAGCGAAGTATTCTTATCTGCTCCTGTTGCTAAAAATACCGCATCAAAACCATCCACATGTTTTAATCTCCATATAGCATCACTGCTGGCAATTTTCGAATTTGTAATTATCTCAACCCCCATTCTTTTTATAAGATCTATCTCAAGGTCAAGAATTTTTGAAGGCAGTCTGTATTCAGGAATTCCAAGTTTTAGCATACCACCGGCAACAGGCATAGATTCGAATACTTTGATACCAAAACCTTTTAGAGACAGGTAATATGCTGCAGTAAGTCCGGCAGGGCCTGAGCCAATAATAGCAATT
>JAHILC010000228.1 GCA_018897225.1 Actinomycetota bacterium | reverse complement strand
TGTTCCCTCAAGTCCATAGCCAACTTCTATCCTCAAAGGCCTGTTACCTGTTACTCCTTCTGGAGAAATTAAAATCAATACCCCATTATCTTTGTCAGCTTTGCCAATTCCCCACTTCTCAAACAATTTCACTGCATACTCTTCTTGAGAAATACCTTGGAGCGTAGGAACAATGGCGACCGCAATCTGACATGTAGTATCGTTTTCAACTTTTTGTGCTAGTTCCTCAGCTTTATCTTTCCAACTTGAATCCATCATGCCGACAAAATCATTGATATAACTTGAATAATTGGGATAATTCGGTTCTGCAGAAATTGCAGGCATAAGGCTTGAAATAAGCGGAAAGCATGCTAAAAAAGAAAAAATAAAAACCAGCGCTATAAAAGCCGCTGAAAGTTTAAATTTTTCTTTTAAATTCAAAAAATACCCCTATTATCAAGAAATATGTTTGTTTTTAGATTATAAAACAGGTTATTATTCTAACTTGACTGTCTATTTGTTTAACTCAAGATCAACCGATGGAGCTGTCTCGGCACCAGGCAATGCTTCAAAGAACTCCTTGGGAGTAAAGCCAAACAAGCCTGCAACCATATTGTTCGGGAACAACCTGATATATGTATTATAATCCTGAACTGCCTCATTAAATCTCATTCTTTCAACTGTGACCCTATTTTCCGTTCCTTCCAGCTGAGTCATCAAATCTCTAACGGTTTCACTGGCCTTTAACTCCGGAGTGTCTTCAACAACAACTTTCAAATCTCTGATAAATGAAATTATCCCCTGATTGGCAGTTTCCAGCTGGCTGGGACTTGCAGCGCTTTGAATTCCTGCTCGTGCTTCAGCTATTGCCATAAAAATATCTTTTTCAAGCTGCATGTAACCCTTTGCGCTATTTGCTAAATTAGGGACCAAGTCAAGCCTTCTCTGATAAACATTCTGAACCTGAGCCCATGATTTATCCACTTCAAGTTCCTTGGTTACCATTTTGTTTCTTCCGCCAAAAATAACCCAAACAGCAATTATTATAAGTATTAATACAATCACTACTGCTATTACGCCGCCTATGCAGCCCATGGATAATTTTCTGCCGCCGCCCTGACCGCGCGGTGGTGTTGATGATTGCTGTCCCTGCGGGGGAGTCTGATTATTTATAACCAATTTATTTACCTCCTGTCGTGTTAAAAATACTTTTAATATTTTAATTTTTCTTGCACACTTTTACTACTGCCGGCCTTATAAGAAAATCATTTAATTTATAGCCTTTTCTTAAAACTTCAAGTACGGTACCTTCCTCAACATCTTTGACAGACTCGGTTATTACCGCTTCGCAAATATGGGGATTAAATTCTTCACCGGCGGGGTTTATTACAGCAATCCCTTCTTTTTGCATGACATCCATAAGTTTTCCAAAAATCATTTTTACACCCTTATAAAAATCGTCCCCTACACTTTTTAGGTCTTCGCCCATTTCAAGCGCTTGCTCGAAACTATCAATAACAGGAAGCAACTTCTCTATAAGTTCCTTATTTGCTCTTAAAATAATATCTACTTGCTCTTTTAGAACTCTTTTTCTGTAATTGTCATAATCAGCATGTACTCTTTTTAATCTATCAAGATATTCTTCTTCAATTTTTTTGTAATGGGAAAGCTCCTTTCTCAGCAAATCTATCTCTTCCTGAAGTTCCTTAACTTCACTTAAAAGCTCCTTATCATCCTTAGGCCCTTTGCTGTCAGAATACTTTTTTTCTTCCCTAGGTTCACTTTGCTGCTTTATTAGAACGTCTTCCTTATCTTCTCCATTGCCTGAACCACTGCCCTTGTGTTTTTTATTTTCCATTTGAAACCTTCCAGGTAAAAATTATCTGTATTATAATATACCAAAATAACAATTTAAAACAATTAATAATGAATTCCGATATTGAAATACTTGAAAATTTCGGAAGACTGTCCGGTTTTGAAGTATCAAGACTCTATTCTGTTTTTGCCGTTCTTTTTGGCCTTTAAAAGCAACTGGTCTGCTTTTGAAATCAGCAAAGAAGTGTCTTCATTATTTCTCTGATAAACACCTGCACTAATGGTAATTTTTACGTCTTTATGGTTCCATTTTAAGTTTTCAACGGAAGATCTTATTCTTTCAACAACCTCAACAGCGCCGGAAATAGCAGTATGCTTTAAAACTATCAGAAACTCCTCACCGCCATATCTGCCTACGGCATCCGTTTTTCTTATTTTTTCTTCAAAAGTGCTTGCAAGTTTTATTAGAACTTCATCTCCGAAAGGATGTCCGTAATTATCGTTAAAGCTTTTAAAATTGTCTATGTCAATCATAGCAATTGAGAGTATTTGATTATACCTCTTTGTTTCTTCGATAAGTCTTGCGGTCAAATCGACAATATATCTATGATTATACAAGCCGGTTAAACCGTCAGTTATTGAAAGTTTTTCAAGTTTTCTGTTGCTTTCTTCAAGAAGATCCTTGCTTATCTTAAGTTCGATATGAGTTTTAACTCTTGCTTTTAACTCGTATATATTAAAAGGTTTGGTAATATAATCCACGGCTCCTGCGTTAAAGCCGTCAATGATATCTTCAACTTCTGATTTTGCGGTTAAAAAAATTATCGGAATATTTTTTGTTTTCTCAATCTCTTTTAATTTTTTACATGTTTCGTAACCGTTAAGACCGGGCATCATTACATCAAGC
>JAHILC010000227.1 GCA_018897225.1 Actinomycetota bacterium | reverse complement strand
ATAGTCAATATTTCTGGGATAATCAATTCAACTGTGGTATATTCTTTAGACAGCAGAAAAGGTGCAGGGTATCTAATAAAAAGATATTTTAACCCTCTTTTTAAAAGCGGCCCAAAGAAAGTAGTACAATTTTCTTCTAATTATTTGAAAGGTAAATGATGACTGGTAACCAAATAGTTAATAAACCAACCAATAATAAAGCAAGAATAAGAAGCATTGTTTTTAGAACAATAAATGTTGTAGTTGTATTAGGTCTTGGCATATATCTTGTATTTTGGCTTTTAAATAGGATTAATCTTTCTGATTTAAAAACTGCATTTCTCGGAGTTTATAAGCCATCCTTAATAATAGGTCTTGTTTTAATGTTCAGTGTGGATTTCTTTAAAACCTACAGGCAAAAGCTGCTTATCGGATCTGATAAGGTAAGATTTATAGACATGTTTTTAATATCCCTTATTAGAAATGCCTTCAATATGGTTTTGCCTGCCAGAACCGGAGAGCTTTCATATGTTTATGTGTTGCGCAAAAAATTTAAGATTCCTGTAGAAATAGGTATTTCGACATTAATGGTAGGGCTTATTTTTGAAATTGTAATAGTATTCAGTATGATAATAATTTCAATTATTATTGTTGGGATAAACAGGTATCCAATATCTTCCACTAGTGTAATTTTGATTGCTGTAGGGTTGCTTGCGGTAAGTCTTGCTCTTCTTTTTTTTCTATCAAAATTTATAAGGTTTTTTATAAAAATTGGAAATTTTTTGGTGGAAAAATTTTCTAAGTTGAAAAAAAATAAAATTTTTATGTATGTTTTTGGAAAGCTCATTGACACTAATAAGAATATAGAGATTATTCAGAGAAGAAGAATCTACTGGAAGGTTTACCTTGCATCAGTTGCCACTAGAGTTCTAAAATTTACCTCTTATTATTTTTTAATTCATGCAACATTAAAACCAATGGGATTTTCTTTTAATGACCTTTCTTATTGGGTAATATTTCTTGCGACAGTTGCAGCAGAAATGTCAGCTGTTCTTCCAACTCATGCTCTGGCAGGGTTTGGCACTTATGAATTTGCCTTTGTTGCAGTATTTGTTGCCCTGGGGTTTACACCTAGAATAGCAACTATTGTTGGCTTTAATTATCATATTATAAATCTGCTATTTACAATTGCCTGGGGTATAATTGCAACAATAATTGTTGTTCTACCCTTTTATAAGGCAAGAATGGATATAAAAAATAATGACTTATAATAGAGATTTAAATTGATATTTAATCCAGATCATTATTAATATTTATTATAAAGACTTTAAATTAAGAGAGTAAAAATGATAATATGATATTGATTATTTAAAATTGACTCGTTATATGATAATATAAAAGCAATAGATTAATATTGGAAGACTAAATAAAAACCCATTTTGGGTTGTTAGATAGTAAACCAACACTAAGCTTATAGTTCGTTTTAGAAATAAAAAACGAGTGGAAGTAAAAGTGTTGGTTTTTGTTTTAAAGGAGGTGGCATAAAAAATGGAATGGACAAATTGGGATATTCCAGCTGAAGTAAAAGAGATTTTAAATAAGTCTCCCAATGTAAGTGTTTTAAAAGACAGAAAAGAGATAATTAATTTAGCTTTAAAAAATAAAGAAAATAAAACTTTTGTTGTAGGTTATAACACAAAAGACAATAGTTCTGTAGCTGAAGCTACTGTTACTAAGTGTAAAAATGGTCTTGTAATTAATTATCTTGAAAAATATATGAGAAGAAGGGATCCTGATTGCACAGTTATTGGGGATAATAAAGATACAGATAAAGTAAAATTTAAAGAGCTTTTCAGTAAAGATTTTGATGAAGTTAGGGTGGAAACTTTTGAATGGTTAAAAAAGCAAGAATTAGCTGTTTTACCAATAAAAGTTGGAGGTGATTTAACTGGATATTATGGATTATTAATTGCTCCAGATAATGCAGGTTTCTTTGTTGGCGGTTTAGCAGACTTACAGGGAATTGCTAATTTAGAAAAATTAAAAACTATATTTAAACCTGTTACAATAATTTATTTAGCGCCCCCTTTTAGGCATACTCATTTTGGTGGGAAGCAACTTGTCGTTCATAATCGCCGTGATGATGTGCACGAAATATTTTCTTATAATTTATATCCTGGTCCAAGCGCTAAAAAAGGAATATTTGGAGTGCTTTTACAAATCGGAGAAAATGAAAACTGGTTAACACTCCACGGTTCTACAGTAAAAGTTGAAACTCCCTATGAGAACATAACTACGATTTTTCACGAAGGGGCTAGCGGTGGTGGAAAAAGTGAAATGCTTGAATACCCCCATAGAGAGCATGATGGCAGGCTACTTATAGGTACAAATGAAGTTACTGAGCAAAAAATATTATTAAGGCTTACACAAGGCTGTTTTTTACGGCCAGTTACCGATGACATGGCATTATCCCTTCCTTCATTTCAGAAAACTAATAAAAAATTAGTCGTGTCCGATGCCGAACAGGCTTGGTTTATTAGGCTAAACCACATTAACAAATATGGCACAGATCCAAATTTAGAGAGTATTTGCATTGAACCCAGAGAACCATTAATTTTTTTAAACTTGTATGCTGTCCCAGACTCAACTTGTCTTATATGGGAACATACTGAAGATGAACCTGGAAAACCCTGCCCCAATCCAAGAGTTATAATTCCTCGCAAATTCATACCTAATACAATTGATGGACCAGTAGAAATAGATTACAGAAGTTTTGGTATTAGGGCACCCTTATGTACAAGAGAAAATCCAACTTATGGAATTATAGGTATTTTTCATGTCCTTCCTCCTGCAATAGCCTGGCTTTGGAGGCTTGTTGCTCCACGTGGGGACGCAAACCCCAGCATAACAGAAACCTATGATCTGGTAAGCGAAGGAGTAGGTTCTTACTGGCCATTTGCTACTGGCAAGTACGTAAATCACGCAAATCTTTTATTAAGACAAATAATTGATACGCCAGATACCAGGTATCTTTTATTTCCAAATCAATATGTAGGTGTCTGGAAAGTGGGATTTATGCCACAATGGATTTCAAGAGAGTTTATTGCAAGGCGTGGCGCTGCAAAATTTAATCCTGAACATTTGGAGCCTGCTCGCTTCCCACTGCTTGGATTTGTTCCATCAATGATGCAGCTTGAAGGTGAAAGCATCCCGGAATATTTTATAAAAGTAGAAAAACAACCAGAAGTGGGCGAAAAAGCTTATGATAAAGGAGCAAAAATCTTAAATATATTTTTTAAAAAAGAGATCACAAAATTTTTAAGTCAGGATATTGATCCTTTAGGTGAGGCGATAATAAACTGCTGTTTAAAAGATGGGAGCCTTAAAGAATATTTAAATTTAATACCAATGAGGTGGTAAAGTCTGAAAGAAATCAATGGATAAAATTTCAGATAGTAGTAATAAGTATTTAAATAGATCTAAAAAGATATTATTAATTGTTGCTGGAACTTTTTTTATTGGAATAGGCATTATTGGCATATTTATACCTATTTTGCCTACCACTCCATTTATTTTAATTGCGGCTTCACTATATGCAAGGAGCTCTCAAAAGTTGTATAAATGGATTATAAATAATAAAGTTTTTGGAAGATACATTAAAAATTATAGAGAAGGGAAAGGTATCCCATTAATAATCAAAATTTCAGCAATAGCTCTTTTGTGGATAACCATAGGATGTTCCGCTTTATTTGCGGTAGAAATTCTTTTTATAAGAATTATTATGGTTCTGATTGCATTAGGAGTTACAGTTCATATAGCTTGTATTAAAACCTTTAATCAATAAAATATTTAATGACTCTCAGCAGAAAGATTGTTAGCCGTTTCCCAACAAACAGTTATTATCAATTTTATTGAATTTTTCAAATCCTGGAGGGAAGTTAATGGGTGTAAAATTGTTTTTAATAAGGCATGGGCAGACCGAATGGAATGCTCAGGGCCGTTATCAGGGTGAGCAGGATACTATCCTGACAGAGACTGGAATAAAACAGGCAAGGCTTGCCAAGAAGTATCTTTCCAGGGTTAATTTTGCAAATTTCTACAGCAGCCCTAAAAAGAGAGCGCTTCAAACAGCAAATATAATAGCTGATGGGCTAAACATTAAAATAAATATTAGAGAAGATCTCAAAGAGCTTAATTTTGGAAAATGGGAAGGCCTGACATTTGAAAATATAAATACCAGTTACAAGCAGGACTATCAGAATTGGCTTTCTGACCCCTATAACAACGCACCACCAGGTGGGGAAAGCTTTAAAGTTCTTTTGGAAAGAGCAGGAAGCGAAATAAATAAAATAGTTAACGAAAACCCTGAAGGCAGTAATGTTGGAGTTGTAACGCATGGTGGCGTCATAGTTGCCCTGCTGATTAATTGGCTCCAAATTCCCAGTCAGTGCTGGAGATCCCTGATTCAAAGACAGGGAGCCATAAATGTTGTTGTTATAGATAAAAAATTCCCATATATTTCGCAGATAAATTATACTGGGCATCTGCAGCCGGTATATGATGAAAATGAAGATAAAGTTATTGAAATATACAGCAAGCTTAAAGATAAAGAATAAAAATTAATTGTTGATTAAAAATCATAATTATTATATTATCCCATCGGAAAGTATTTACGATTTAAAAATTGAATATTTAGATATTTTTCTTCTGTTCTATTAAATAATAGAACCTAATTATTTAAAAATAATTTTAGTCCGAAGGGGGAAATTGCGTGAAAAATTATGAGTTAATGCTGATCTTCGATTCTTTGCTTGAAGATCCGGCAATCAACGAAGAACTGTCAAAAATAACCTCAATTATTGAAAAAGACAAAGGAAAAGTTCAAAGCACAGACATCTGGGGAGTAAAAAAACTTGCTTATCCCATCAAGCGCCAGGATAACGGCTTCTACGTATTATTGCATTTCAATTCAGGAGTCGGGGCGCTTGCAGAGCTGGGTAGATTAAACAAAATCAATGATAAAATCCTCAGGCATCTCATTGTAAAAAGCAATGAAAGTAATTAATTTTTTATTTATTTAATCAACAAAGGGGTAAACTATGGCTATTGGTATTAACAATATAACAATAGTTGGAAATTTAACAAGAGATCCTGAACTTAGATTCACACCAAGCGGCACTCCAGTTGCCAGTTTCGGATTGGCAGTAAACAAGAGCACACAAAATAAAGATACTGGTGAATGGACCAGCAGCGCCGATTTTTTTAATATTGTTGCATGGTTCAAGCTAGCTGAAAATTCTGCACAAAGCTTAATTAAAGGTGATAGAGTTTTAATAGCTGGACGATTAACTCAGGATAACTGGGAGGACAAGGATGGACAGAAAAGATCAGCTTACAAGATAATTGCAAATATCATTGCGCCAAGCCTTGAATTTGCTTCCTGTAAAATTGAAAAGAATCCAAAGGTTGAATCGGGTACAGCTCCAACCGAAAAATCAGCAGACGAAGATCTTGATTTTACGGACGATGATATTCCT
>JAHILC010000226.1 GCA_018897225.1 Actinomycetota bacterium | reverse complement strand
GTTTTGCTTTGAGCCTATTACAACATCAATATGGCTCTGCTTCATAATTTCATATAAATCAACCAACTGTGAAGGATGTAAATCAAGATCAGCATCTAAAAATAAAATATACCTGCCACTTAAAAAACCAAAACCATACTTTAAGGCAAACCCCTTACCTTTATTTGGCGAATAACTTTCGATTTTGACTTTTTTATTATTATTTTTTAAATAAGTTTTTACTACATCAGATGTACCGTCAATACTGCCATCATCAATAACTAAAATTTCATAATTTGGATTAAATTTTTCAAGAACTTTCTCCGTTTCCTCAATGGTAGCAATGATACGATTAGCTTCATTAAAAGCCGGGATGAGAATTGAAAATTCTATTGGGTTTCCTGTGTCATTTTTATTCATAATTAAAAAAGAATAATATCAGGAATAAAAACAGCTTACAATAAAATCGGCATGAATTATATTCAAGCTTTGTGATAATGTTTATGGCTTCTATTTTTTTTGGAACCATTCATAGGTAATTTCAAGGCCTTGCTCTATTGATATTTTCGGCTCCCAGGCCAGTATTTCTTTTGCTTTTTTAAAGCCTAAAGCACTCCTGAGCTGTTCGCCTTGCTTTGCTGCGCCATGGCTTTCCTGAATATTATTATTTTTTGATATTTTTTTTAATATTTGACATAGCTCATTTACCGTGGTTTCCGTTTCTGTACCAATATTAATACAACCAGTATAATTTGATCGGATAGCTTTAATGTTTGCTTGGACCACATCACCAACAAAGACATAGTCTCTTGTCTGGTTACCATCACCATTGATTATTGGACTTTCGCCTTCAATCATTTTTTTTGAAAATATTGCAACAACTCCTGCTTCTCCGAAAGGATCCTGCCTGGGGCCATAGATATTTGCATATCTTAATGCTATATATTGCATGCCAAAACTTTTATAATAATAATTTAAATACTTTTCAGAGGTTAATTTTGCTACACCGTAAGGTGAAATAGGATTTAACGGGTGATTTTCATCTGCAGGAAAGTACTCCTGTTCGCCATAGACCGTACCTCCGCTGGATGCAAATATTACTTTTTTTACAGCTGTCTCTTTGCTGCAGTTAAATACATTTAAGCCGCCGATTATATTAACTTCTGCATCAAACAGCGGTTCATCAACAGAGATTCGCACGTTCAGTTGCGCTGCATTATGTATTACATAATCAGGTTTTTCTGCCTTGAAGATACCGATCAGATCTTTTTCTCTTATATCGTATTCATAGAATTTTACTTTTTCGTTTAAATTTTCAATTTTTCCTGTTGCCAGATTGTCAACTACAACAACTTCGTATTTCTCGCCAATTAATCTGTCGGCCACATTTGAACCAATAAAGCCTGCTCCACCAGTTACTAGTACTTTCATAAATTCATACCCCGCTGTTTTATTTAAACTTATATTTGTTTTCTATTTAATTATCACTTGTTTCCACATTTAAATACTTTTCATTCCTTATGGCTGGTATGGACAGATCCACCTTTCCGTAAAGTTTGATCCGCATTCCTTCAATTAAAAAAATTACGCCCTCAATTTCAGGGATCTCGGTTACTGTGTTGACAATTGTGTATATGACATATTCGTCTAAAATTCCACTTTCAAGACTGTTCTGCAAAAAATCCTGCGAAAAATTTATCTTTGCAAAATTTTCATAAATATCCACACCGAGCAGTTTTGTGCCAGGCGGAATTACAGGAAAATGATAAGATTTCGAGGGACCATTAATGAGTTCTTTTACCGCATTTGTAACGGCAATTTTTGGATCTCCTGCAAAAATCGTTCTTTCCTCAAACACAAATTCCTGATGCTGCCCGATACCTGCAAAATATACTTTTATTTTTAATTTATCAGGGAATTTGTCTGCATCCTTGCCAGCTCTCTTGATAACAAAACTAATTATCTTTTGCCATAATAATAGAAATTTATTGTTAGTTGGATTCTCAATGACTGTGTCGCTGGGAGTAGCGCTGTTAACTGATTCGCTTGAACTCTCCGCAGAAGTTGAAGTAATAGATGAATCTGTTGCGGCACTTTCATCAGAAGTATAAAAGGCAACAATTTTATCTTTTATTGATGGAATGAAACCTGGATTATCTACACTGTAAAAAATCAGGGAAACAATAGCTATGATAAATATCATTACGAATATGAACCTGACAAAACGGGAAGGCCGCTTTTTTTTCTTTTTTAATAATTCATCATCAGGCTTCATTTGATTTCAGTCTGAATTGATATTTATTCAAGTCCCATCATAGCTTTTAGAGTATCGTAGGCATCAATTGCATCTTTGTATTTTGGGTAAATTGTCAGAGCCGCTTCAAGCTCTTTTTTGGCTTCTTTAAATCTTTGTCCATACATAAGCGTCTTGGCATTTCCAAAATGCATTCTTGCCGTATCGGTAATTTCTTTTGCTTTCTTGTATTTAGTTGTGAACAAACTTAGTTGCAGTTGCTGAGTCTCTTTGGTAAGATCTGAGCCCTTTATAGCGAGTTCAGCTTTTTTGTATGTTTTTGAAGCAAGAGCGTACTCTCCGCTTGCATAATAACCGTCTGCCTTTGTGATAAGATCGCTTATTTCCTGGGGTATAACTTCAGCTGTTGTTTCTGTTTCAGATGCTGATTGTGATGATGTTTGGCCGGTTGAACCGGAATTCGCCGCTGTGCTGCTGGATGACTGGCTGCCGGTGTCTGTCTTTTTTTTGCATACTGAGCCTAAGATAGCCGTAGAAAACAGAAGAGCAACAATTAAACCTAAAGCTATTATTTGAATCAATTTTCTGTTACTTGCCAAACCTGATTTAAATATTATCCTAAAATTCATAAAATCCTCCAGGAAATCTTTTTTTATTAAAAACATTATATAGAAACTATGCCAGTTTTTAAACAACAAAACTTTATCACATAATTTAAATGAAAATACTTGAAGCTTATTTGCTTAGCAGTATTTAATAAACCTTCCGTTTGGAACCACGGCAATTCTTAAATTCTTGTTCTCTCTTAATTTTCCATTAATAAAAGCCTGGATATCATCTATTTTTTCAAAACCCATATTATCGGTTGTCGTATTGTCAAAATTTGAATATAAAATCGCTCTTGCTCTTGTAAGAAGCTTTGAAACTGCCACTGCTTTATGGCCTCCCAGAACAAATTTCTGCCTTATCTTTTTAAAAAGACCTTCAAAGTCTCTTGCTTCCTGCATCCATTCTGCAAACTTATCCTCTCCAAAACCTTCAGTACATTCTGCAGCCAGTATTATTATTCCGCCATCTTTTACAATATCTTTAACATTTTCCAGGGCTTTTTGTGCCTGGTATAAATTTATATCTTTTGGATAGCCTCCTGCAGATGTTATAACAATGTCCGCTTTTTCAGCAGAGCTGATTTCATAGAGCCAGTCATAAATGCTTATACCTGCCAGTAATGCTTCGTTGCTTTTACCTGCAACTGCGCCTATTATTTTTTTACTGTCATCAAGGATTACATTAAAAATAAAGTCGATTTGCGCCATCCTGCCTGCCTCTTCGATATCCTGTCTTACCGGATTACCGGCAAACTTGCCAGCTCTTGCAGGTTCTTCCAGCATCATGGAATGGTTGGCGCAAACGGAATTATACGAGCATACCCCCGGCATTAACGCCTTTGCTCCCCCTGAATATCCTGCAAAGTAATGGTACTCGATGTTTCCTGTAGCTATTATAAAATCGGAATTGATCACTTCTTGTGATAATTCAACCGGAGTGCCGTAAGAAGTGCTGCCTATATGCCTGCATTTGTTTTTATCAAAGTCTATAAGTTTATATTCCTCTGCTATTTTAGCCCCGACAAGTTTTATTTGTTCTTCACGGGTGTGTGATCGGTGTATGCCAAGACCAAAAACAATTTTGATGGAACTGGCGTCAGCATCTTTTAGTTCTTTTACAAGATAAGGTAAAAACTTATAAGATGGACAGGGTCTTGTGATATCAGAAACAAGTAGGCAAACATCTTTTTTCCTGTATGCAAGGTCTGCCAGGCTTTGAGATGATAAAGGGTTTTTAAGAGCGCCTATAATTAAATCCTGCTCTTCTTTTGGGCTTGACCCTTTATTATCTCTACATTTAAAATTAATGATATTTGTATCCGGCATAGAAAGACTTATTAGTTGCTTTCCGAAAGGAATTTCAAAATTCATTCTCAATCCTCTGCTTTACTATTTTATTGTTTTGACCAGTGTAATTTCTTTTTGGAGTGAACCCACTCCATTGGACACATTGTATACTAAAAATAGTTAAGATAAAATAACTGATGGTCTTTTAATCACATTGGAGTAATTTTATTGCCTTGACTTTTGCAGGAATACAGTCTTTTATTGCCTGTCAATAGTCAGCGATTATGTCACCTAAAGTGTATTAGTTTTATTCAGCGAAAATGTCACCTTCTTAAATATTTAAAAACTGTCAGTTTCCCACGCAATAGTCGAGTTGTATAATCCTGCATAAAGCTCTTTATCTCTGGGATCATATTTAAATCCATTCGATTTTTCACTCCTCCAGGGATGATTAACTGCTGGCTTTGCAGCAAGCCCTCTATCCTTATTGACCTGGATAAACCCTTTGGCCTTAGGTTTTTCTATCCTTGCCAGCAAGTATACATTGCCGCTGTATTTTGCCTTTATACCTATTCTTTGGCTTATCATAACTTTTACTGTTGATCTTGAAATAGTTGCAGCAGGCTTTCCGCCAGATACAAGCTGATAATAATTTCCACCGTAGGAAAATGCAGAACCATTATCAAGTTTTCTTGAATATTTTCTGCAGAGAATATAGTCAATGTTAATACCCTTACCAAGTTCCCTAAATACAGACTCTCCCTTAGGG